>JAYUOX010000333.1:0-29473 GCA_043760595.1 Cytophagales bacterium | reverse complement strand
CGTGGCAACGCCTATCTCAACGCCCAACAACCCGAAAAAGCCCTTCCAGACTTAGAAAAGGCAATGAATATGCCTAAAAATAAGGATTTAACTCAAACTCGTGGCTCATTGGCAACCGCACAATTGAACACTGGGAAATATAAAGAAGCTCTTGAAAATTATAACATCGTTATTGATAAAGAAGGCAAAAAAGACAATGCCGATTATTTTTATAACCGAGGTGTAGCCAAGACAAAATTTGGTGATAATCAAGGAGCTTTAACCGACATCAAGCAATGCGTAAAACTCAACCCAGCTCATGCGAAGGCTCAACAGGCTTTGGTTTTGTTTGGGGTGAAGTAAAAGTATCACAGGTTTCCAACCTGTTTTGTAGGTCAGTTCACAAGACAGGCTGGAAACCTGTGATACTTTTACTAAAAAATCAATCGAAACGCCGTCCCTTTTCCTTCCACAGAATTAACGGTAATTGCTCCTTTGTGCAATGCCATAATTTGTTTGGAAAGGCTCAGTCCAATTCCCGAACCATTGGGCTTGGAAGTAAAGAACGGCACAAAAATTTTATCCATCAATTCATCTGACATTCCCATGCCATTGTCTCGGACTTCAATGATAATTTTTTCTTGATTATTTCTGAAAGCTGAAAGCGTAATTTTAGGCTCTGATTGATTCTTAACGGCATCTATTGCATTGATAATCAGGTTGATAAGCACTTGCTCAATCAAAACCATATCGCCCTCAATCTTTATTTCAAAGTCTTTGATAACGACATCAAACTCAATATTTTTTTGTTCAATTTGATTTTCTAACAGTATTTCAACGCCTTCAAACAAGTCTCGTACATAAAATTCTGAGAAAGAAGTCATCGAAACTTTGGCTAATTGACGGTAGGTATCGGCAAATTTTAAAAGGTTCTCACTCCGCTTCCGAATCGTAGAAATCCCCAAAGAAATATCAGAAATCCATTCGTTGTCATTTTTTTCTCCCGTTTCCCGTTCTCCTTTTTCCCGTGCAACCGTTCCTTCAAGAGTCTCCGCCAAAGAGGCAATTGGAGCAACGGAGTTCATAATTTCGTGGGTCATTACTCGCAAAAGTTTCTGATAGGCTTGGGCTTCGGTGTCCTCAATGGCTTCGTTTACGTTTTGGAAGGCAATCAAATTTGTCTCAATATTTTCGTTCAGAAAAGTAGTTTTTGCCAATAAAACTTGTTTGTGATTTATCTTCACTAATTGACTATCTCCATTTTTTAAGCCCATAACTACTTGATATACAGAACTATCTCTTTTTTGGAGGGAAGAAATATTCCGTAGATAAGGCACATTCATCATCCGTTTGAAAGCCTCATTTATCCAACCCACATCGCCGTTTTGGTTGTAGGAAAGGATGCCCGTATCGACCAATTCCAAGATTTTTTGGAGGTATTGATATTGTTCCTCTCGTTCAGAGGAAAGCTGCTTGAAAGTCGAATTGATTTGATTGAAAGCCCTCCGAAGTTGTCGGACGGAGACGGGGGCATTTTTTTCGGTAAATTGTAAAGAAAAATCTCGATACTGGACGGCTTCGATAAATTGGGAGAGTTCAGTATTGGTTTTATTGATAAACTGAATGAAGTTAAGTATCTGAAAAACAATGATTAAGCCCACAAAAACCAACAAGGTATATCGCTGATTAACAATACAAAAAGCCCCTGCCGTAATACTGACAAGCAATAAAATGACTCTGATGGTCAGGCTGATTTCGTAGCGTGTTTTCAATAAAATTAAGATTTGGGTAAATGGGTTTTAATTTTGATGTCAAATTAACGAAAAAACCTTTGTAGGATAATATCGTAAATAAAAAAACTTATTACTTCACCAATAAAACTGTCCCCGAATACGTCAAAATTTCATCAGGCTGGCTGGCATTTCGGTAGGTCAATTGCCATGAATACGAGCCTTCTGGGGCTTTTTGCGAATTGATTGTTCCGTTCCAAACCTCTGATTCTGAGTTACTTATAAAAATCATTTCGCCCCAACGGTTAAAGATTTTTAGTTGGTATTCACTTACATCTTGGGCAGCTATCCAGAACACATCATTGTCGCCATCACCATTGGGCGTAAAGATATTGGCAGCATAGATTTTAGAAACACATCGCTGAACCATTTGTACACTTTTTTCAGTAACACAACCATCAGCATTACTCACTTTTACTTTGTAAATTCCTGATTTTGAGATGTTTATATTGTTGGAAGTTTCATTATTGGGTAACCATCTGTACCTGAGCGTGAGGTCTGTTCCTGCACTTAGGATGTAGGGTTTATTTATATCAAAACAGTCTTCAACCAAGCCTTTTATGTTCACGATGGGCAATGTTCCTATTTTCACATTAACACTACTATCGACTTCACAACCCCCAAATTTTAGGTTTAAGCTATACGTTCCAGCAGTGGTTGGGGTGATGCTGGGCGTAATTTCTCCCGACGACCATTGATAACTCGCTCCGTTAAGGTTGTTAGCAGAAAGCATCATCGGAATTTTACAAAAGGTCGTATCTTTTGGTAAACCTACTTTGGGTTTTTGATTAACCACTACTTTTACAGACGTATCTGCCTCTGGTTTTGGGCAGTCTTTTGGTGAAATCAAAACTTTGTAATCCCCTGATTTTGTGATAGTTAGCCTTGATAAAATCTCGCCCACCATATCCGCACCATCTTTTTGCCATTGATATTTGTACTGAGGACCTAAGTCGGCGTTAAGTTTAATAGAGTTCCCTTCGCAAAATTCCAAAGGTCCTGAAATAGCCAAATTGGGCTTCAATCTTGGGTCTTTGTCTAACTTAAACATCCAAAAGTCTTGGCTTCCTTTATTACTCAAAACATCCCCATCGTTGGAATTAGTATTTGCCGCAATGACATAACTTTTATCCGTTTTTTGTTCTACGAAAACGCCATAGTCTCCACCATTTCCGCCGAAGACATTTTGCCATTGAATTTCTTGTTTGCAGTTCAGTTTCACGACCCACACACGACCCTGACCACTTGACCACGAGATGGGTGTATTTCTGACATCTCCATTTTTTGAGTTGGTACAACTCGCAAAAATATAGCCTCCATCGTCCGTGGGCTTAATATTTCCGAAAGCCTCGGAGTTTATTCCTCCTTCAAATTCACCCCCACCAAAGGTTTTTTGCCATTGCATGGCGTAAGTTGAACTCATTTTCAGAATCCAAATATCAAAATTTCCTTGGTTTTGAATGAGTGTGCCATTGTTTGAATTACTCTTTCCGATTATCACAAAACCGCCATCGGGCGTAGTTTCGATACTGGCGGCAAGGTCCTGGCGAGTACCTCCGTAGCTGTATTGATTTTGAACATTACCATTGGGAAGAAGTACCGAAATAAAAATATCCTCTCGCTGATTTGTTCCAGAAGCAATACCAATATTACTCACGACTACGTAGTTTTTGTTGGGCATTTGTTTAGCAGCTTTGCACATATCCGAGTATAATCCTGTAAAAAGTTGTTGCCAAGACATCATGCCCGAGGTAGTTATTTTCACGACCCAAGCATCCGAGTCCACAGGAAATTTACTGAAGAGGTCACCATTGTACGATTTTGCCGAACCCGTAAACAAATATCCGCCTTCCGAACTCACGATTATTTCTCCACTTTTTTCTTCTAAAGTTCCCCCAAAACACCTAATCCATTCAATTGAGCCTGTTTTTGAGAGTTTTGTAACGAAGACATCGGTCAATCCATGATTACTTAAAAAGTCGCCATCCGTTGAGGCGGTATAGCCCAAAACGATAGCCCCTTGGTCAGAAGTTTCCTTGACAGAAGTAACAACGTCGTCCTTTGAACCTGCCAAATCAGTTTGCCAAAGAATTGTTCCAGTGGCATCCGTTTTCACGACCCAAGCATCGGCGAGCCCTTTGCGTAAACCTTGAATATCACCATCGGCAGAAGACGTTTGTCCGCCCATCAGATAACCCCCGTCCGAAGTCGGGTAGGTCGAATTTAAGGTTTCGTTCAATGAACCACCGATAGTTTTTTGAGCAAGAATTTTGGGGGCAGGCGTTTGTGCGTGAATGTGTACACGTATGAGAAGGCACGTGAATAAAAAAAGGAATCGTGGGGTATATAAAAACCCAAGTATCAGCTTCAAGAAACTGACACCAATACTGAATGAATGGCGGTTCATTTTATGGTTTGTTAGCTACGTAATTTATCTCGTAACTCGCTCGGAATCAAGGTTTTTTGTCGGTTTTTATAGTCATAACAAACAATGCGAGATGTACCTTCGGCGGCGATGCGGTTGAGTTTTTCGCTATAAACTACGTGTTGCATCGTGAAGCCGTATTCCGTGATGGAATCTGTCAATATTCGTGCCGTGATTTTGATATTGTCAGGGAAAGTCAGCGGGGCTTTGTACTTGCAGGATGCTTCTGCCAAAATAGGACCCACGCCATCGCTTCCCGAGAAATCCATGAAGCCAATTTGGTTAAAAAATTCGATACGAGCCGACTCAAAATATCGGAGATAAACGGTGTTATTGACGTGCTGGGCGGCATCCATATCACCCCATTGAACGGATTGGGAGATGATGGTGGGGTATTGTTTTAGGAGTTCTTGCATATTGTTTGTTGTTGGATTGAAATATAAAGATACTACTACTGTTCAATTATTCCGATTTTAAAAGCCCCCAAAACCACCTCCCATCCACTCAATATTCCTTTAAACACATAAAAACATTTTGGAAAACTGAATAATTTATTTTTGAGTTATTAAAACCAAAACAATAAAATAAAATTATGTTACAGTTTCTCAAATATGTCTTAGCAACCATCGTGGGCTTGTTTTTATTCGCCATCGTTAGTTTTTTTATTCTCATTGGCATTGGTGCTGCCGTGGGTTCATCAAGCGGCGATGCCGTGGCTATCAAGGATAATGCTGTCTTGAAATTAGACCTCAACCGTCCTATCGTAGAGAATGTTTCCGACGAAGAAAATCCTTTCAAAAGTTTCGGAGGTCCTTTTGCTGATGGTTCTGACAACTTAGGTATGGTTCAACTCCGTGATGGTTTGAAACGTGCCGCTGCCGACTCACACATCAAAGGAATTTACCTCCAAGCCAATTATCCACAGGCAGGGTATTCTACTTTGGAAGAAATCAGAAATGCCCTTCTCGAGTTCAAAAAATCAGGAAAATTCATTTATTCTTACGGAGAAATGTTCTCTGAAAAAGGGTACTACTTGACCTCATTGGCAGATAAAATCTACTTAAATCCAGCGGGTGGCATGGACTTCAACGGTATCAGTGCTGAGATTAGTTTCTTTAAAGGGGCTTTAGATAAATTAGACATCAAGCCCGTGGTTTTCCGTGTAGGTGAGTTCAAATCAGCCGTTGAACCGTACTTGCGTGAGAATATGAGCGATGCCAGTAAGGTACAATATGCCTCACTTTTAGGTTCGTTGAATGACCATATTTTTGGACAAATTGCCAAATCAAGAGCAATACAAGTGTCTGATTTAAAGAAAGTTGCGGACGAATTGACGGCTTACAAACCACAAGGGGCTTTGTCTTCAAAACTAATAACCAACATCGGATATTATGACGAATTTGAGGTTGCCATCAGAAAGGCGTTGAAGCGTGATGCAGATGATAAAATTGACTATATTGGACTATCAAAATTCTTGAAAGCCGAGTCTGCCATTCCGTACAATGATGCTGAAAACAAAATCGCAGTCATCGTTGGCGAAGGAGCAATTATCGGCTCAAAAGCCGACAAAGGAAATATTGGTTCGGATGATTGGGTAGCGGAACTCAAAAAGGCTCGTGAAGACAAAAAAGTAAAAGCAATCGTGTTGAGAATAGACAGCCCAGGCGGTTCAGCGTTGGCTTCGGACGTGATGTGGCGTGAAGTAGAATTGACCAAAAAAGTAAAACCAGTCATTGCCTCAATGGGCGATTATGCAGCTTCGGGAGGATATTATATGGCAATGGCGGCAGATACCATCGTGGCTCAACCCACTACGATTACAGGCTCAATCGGGATTTTTGCACAGTTTTTTAACTTTGAAAATTTCTTGAAAAATAAACTCGGTATCACCAATGACCGTGTGAACACCAATGCCCATTCTGACTTTCCGACGGTAACACGGGACATGGACGAGTTTGAAAAAGCGTGGTTTCAGAAGAGCATAGAGGCTGGTTATGAGTCGTTTACGTCAAAAGCTGCCAAAGGTCGCAAGATGAATATTGACAAATTAAAGTCCCTCGCAGGTGGACGTGTGTGGTCGGGCTTGGAGGCAAAACAAAACGGTTTGGTGGACGTGTTGGGAGGATTAGAAGATGCCGTAAAAATTGCCGCCAAAAAAGCGAAATTGAAAGATGGCGATTACAAAACGAGATACTATCCACAACCAAAGGGTTTTTTGCAAGAATTTTTGGATAATAAAGAAGACGAAACCGAAGCCAAAATTTTACAGGCTCAATTCGGAGATTTAGCACCGTACATCAAGCAACTAAAAGCCATCAAAACACGTGAAGGAGCTTTGACATTGATGCCAGAAGTAATTGAGTTTAAATAGAGATAAAAAATTAAAAATCCTTAATTTAGCTTGAGAATATGTGGTTCTACTATGATTGATACTGGGACGTACAGTCGGGATTCCAATTTCGTAGTTTACGGAAGCCTTCGGTGAAACCGAAGGCTTCCGTAATTTCGACTGTGCGTCCCAGTACAAATCGTAGCTGAACCGAATATTTTTAATTCTTGAAAACCATGACTTTACGAGACATATTTGCCCACATTTCCACTAATCCCAATGGCTTACTTTGGTTTTTGGTGTGTATTCCTTTACTGACATTCCTTATCAGCATTTGGCAAGACCGAAACACGCCACCGCAATTATCCCCAACACGCTATGGATATGCAGCTATGGCGTATTTAGCCAGTATTCCTGGAATTTTTGCCATTACGTTGAACGTTTATTTGTTCCTTTTTGAACGTCAAAGCATTTGGGATATGAACCTCATTACCCAGCTTTTACCCATCGTTACGATGGTCGGAACGCTCATTATCATCAAAAGAAATATTCCTTATGAGTACGTCCCAGCTTTTGGAAAACTGTCTGGTTTTGTAACACTCATTTTTGCCATGATTGGCATTATGTGGTTTGTGGATAGGCTCAGAATTTATGCTATTACCTACATTCCATTTCAGTATATTGCTGTTACTTTTATTGGAATGTTGCTTCTGATACGTTTTGGGTGGAATAAAATGTTTTAGAACAATTAACGATTATCAATAAACAGTTGTAGATTACAGACACTTTTAGTAATTGTTCACTGATAATTGTTAATTGATAACTGAACCTACCCCGCCCAATTTTCTCTATCCAAACTTCGATACTGAATTGCCTCCGCCAAATGTTCTGTTCTAATGTCCTCAGTACCAGCTAAATCCGCAATGGTTCGAGCCACTTTCAGGATTCTGTCGTAGGCACGGGCGGAAAGTTGTAATCGTTCCATCGCTCGTTTCAATAACGCAATACCCGCTTCGGTTAAGGCACAAACTTCCTTCACCATCTGGGATGGCATCATGGCATTTGAATATATTTCTGGATGATTTCTAAACCTAACTGTCTGAATTTCACGGGCTTTGATAACTCGCTCACGGATTTGGTTAGACGATTCTGACTTTCTGTTGGATGATAATTGTTCAAATTTTACGGGCGTAACTTCCACGTGCAAATCAATTCTATCCAGAAGTGGTCCTGAGATTTTATTCAAATATTTTTGAACAACACCAGGTCCACAGACACATTCCTTTTCGGGGTGATTGTAGTAACCACAAGGGCAAGGGTTCATGCTTGCAATCAACATAAAACTGGACGGAAATTCAACTGCCCATCTCGCCCTCGAAATGGACACTTTTCGTTCTTCCAAAGGCTGACGCATGACCTCCAAAGCGGAGCGTTTAAACTCGGGCAATTCATCCAAAAACAAGACTCCATTGTGTGCCAAAGAGATTTCGCCAGGTTGAGGATTGCTCCCGCCACCCACCAGTGCAGCATCCGAAATAGTATGATGAGGAGAACGGTAGGGACGGGTAGAAACTAACGTAGCCTTTGTTCCTAACTTGCCCGCAACCGAATGGATTTTTGTTGTTTCTAAGGCTTCGTGAAGGGTCAATGGAGGTAAAATAGAGGGAATACGCTTTGCTAACATGGTTTTTCCTGCTCCAGGAGGTCCAATCATAATGGCATTATGACCACCTGCTGCCGCAATTTCTAAGGCTCTTTTGATATTCTCCTGTCCTTGTACGTGCGAAAAGTCTGCATCATAATCGTTTTGAGAATTAGAGAATATATCACGAGTGTCCGTTACCAACGGAATAATTGCTAAAGTTCCTCTCAAAAAATCAGCGGCTTCTTTCAAATTTTTTACCCCAATAACATCTAAGCTATTGACGATAGAAGCCTCCATTGCATTTTCAGTGGGTAAAATAAACCCTTTGTAACCCCTTTTTCGGGCTTCAATCGCAATCGGCAGCACTCCCTTTATTGGGCGTAAAGAGCCATCAAGGGCTAATTCACCCATGATTACATAATTTTCAAGTTCTTTGAGATTAGCTTGTGCCGAGGCATGAATTACGCCCAAGGCAATCGGTAAATCATAAGCCGAACCTTCCTTTCGTATGTCCGCAGGGGCAAGATTTACGACGACTTTTGTTCTTGGGAAGAAATATCCGACTTGCTTAATGGCAGATTCTACTCGTTGTTCAGACTCTTTGACAGCTCCGTCGGGCAGTCCAACGATAAAGAATTTTTGCCCTTGTCCTTCGCTAACTTCAACAGTAATAATGGTTGCATCAACACCGTGAACGGCACTTCCGAAGGTTTTGGCGAGCATAATTTGAGTGGTTTTTGTTGTTAAGAATTTTTAAGATGCCACCAAGACACGAAGGCACAAAGTTTTTATTAGAATACCTTTTCTTAGTGTCTTGAAGTCTTTGTGGCTAAGGGTTTAATTTTCATCAAATATACGAAGAAAATTATTTTAGAGGAAAACGTTTTTGTTTTGAGGTATTTTACCCAATAAAATAATCACT
The DNA here is from genome assembly GCA_043760595.1 of Cytophagales bacterium. GTDB lineage: Bacteria > Bacteroidota > Bacteroidia > Cytophagales > Spirosomataceae > Arcicella. Next base: position 20,383 of record JAYUOX010000333.1, on the reverse strand, counting down.
TTGTTTCCCAATCTCGGTTTCTTTAATTTGTGGAACATACTCACTTGATAGCGTAACTTCTTGATAATCAGATAGTTTTGATAAATCCAATTTAGCTATTCCAGCACCAATAGTATCATCAACCATCGGAGAGAATTTAGCACCCGTAATGATTTCTCGGGCGTGATATGACGAGCGTGAGTGAACCGTTTGGTTAAAAGTATCTTCGGTAGCTTTTATCAGAATCAGAAATTCGGCATCACGGTTTATTAGTTCTTCGGTAGCTACGCCAAACATGGGACTTTCTTGGGTGATGGGGTGAACAATCGTCCAGTTGGCGGGGAAGAAATTGACTTTTTTTCGTTCTAATTCTAAACTAAAATATCTTCTAATTTTTCTGCCATCTGGTTGCTCTTCTAAAATTGCTAAGGCGACTTCTACCTGCAAATCAATCAACTGATTAGCTCGTTCATTGACAATCCGAAACATCAAACCCGTAACATCAAGGTATGGAGCAATGACTGCATTTTTTGAATATAAAACTCGAGCAACTGGTCTGGAAAAACGCCCATACAGCAAACTGGTAGCCAAAGCAAAGATTAAAAGCCCCAATAATGATTCGATAGCGGCTACCGAACTCGCCCAAAAACCTACGGGTGCAATACGCCCATAACCAACCGTTGTGAGCGTCTGGGATGAAAAAAAGAAGGCATCCATAAATTTGCTCCGTGGCGAAGTGAGGTCAGCTCCTTGTAGATTTTCCACGCCAACAATTTCGTAAAAACCTGCAAATACGAAATTTAGGGTTAGGTAAAACGAAATAATTAAAATAATAAAACTACCCCACGAACAAACCATCAAGCGGTTAAAAACATTGAGGCGACTCCAAAAAGTCCCCCCATCCCGCTTGACGTTGAAACTGCCGTCCCGATTCAAAAGTCGAGTGTCTGGGTCGCTGATTTGTGTACCAAAACCTAAATCTTGGCGTTTTTCTTCGGCTTCAACGAGTTTATCTTTTTTGGGGTGAAGTATTTTCATAATTGAATTTCTTGCTTAAAAGACTAACTATTTTCAATCGTTTTTCGTTTCAAAATCAAAATTGTACATCCATAAATTGTAGAAATTATGGATAATCATTAAAAATGAATTATTTTTGTTTCTGATTACGTTATTAGATTTGAGAAATTTTTATTTGCAAAAAGAGTAATATGTTGTTTATCAATATTTTACAACAATTCTACAATTCAAATCTCAACAATTCCAGTATAAAACTGTATTAGTTTTTTAATCATTAATTCAATATGAAATCATTATTTTTGACCCTAATCATCTCATTATCAGTTGTTTTTGTAGGAAAATCTCAAACTAATAACCCTCACGCTGGACAAAAAATCCAATGGATGACCCTCGAAGAAGCCTTTGCCGCTACCCAAAAAGAACCCCGCAAAATCTTAGTGGATGTTTACACAGGTTGGTGTGGCTGGTGTAAGGTAATGGATCAACGCACTTTTCCGAATGATAAAGTGGCGAGTTTCGTGAGCGAGAAATTTTATGCCGTCAAGTTAGATGCCGAAATGAAGGATACCATCACAATAGGAACTCAGAGATATATCTGGCAAAACGGCTATAATCAGGCAGGAGTGGCACTTTTGCAAGGAAAAATGTCTTTCCCAACTATCGTTTATTTAGACGAAAAATTCAATATGATTCAACCTGTTCCTGGGTTTCAGGAAGCCCAACAATTTCATCAGGTGATTACATTTTTTGGCGATAATCATTACAAAAAAGGGAATTGGGAAGCATACCAGAAAGATATTTACCCGAAACAATATGCTGAGGAAAAGAAGTAAATAGTATTGGCAAACTCCTTGCTGAATATATACTTTTTCCAACACCTTTTCGTTAATTTTGCAGTAAAAATTAGATACTACAAAAATGAAAAAAAGAGTTAATTGGAACATATTTTTTAAAATAATATCAGTTGTGTTGATGTTTGTATTGAACTCACAGACAACTTCGGCACAGTGGTGGAAAGATACGGAAAAGGCAGAGAAAGAACGCTCGAAAGGGATGTTGTTGCTCACAAATGAGGTACAAATTGAGGCAACCACCGCCATCAATCATATGTATAATTTTAAGTTCTACGAAGCCGAAAAAGAGTTTACCTACCTCAAAGTCAAATATCCAGACCACCCTCTTCCTGAGTTTTTGTTGGGCTTGATGGAGTGGTGGAAAATAGTCCCAAATACAGAAAACGCCATTTATGATGAAAAATGTCTGGCGTACATGGATAAAAGTATCGACAAAGCCATGAAAATTTGGGACGATAGTGAAAACCCCGAAGCAGCTTTCTTCATGGCGGCGGCTTATGCTTTCAAAGGACGTTTGCACTCAGAACGTAAGCACTGGTCGAAGGCTACATTTGCGGCAAAAAGTGCTTTAAAATATTTAGACAAATCAAGGTCATTTTCAGATTTTAGTCCCGAGTTGATGTTTGGCGATGGACTTTACAATTACTACTTCCATTACGTCAAAGAAAACTATCCCTTACTTCGTCCTGTGCTTTGGTTGTTTCCGAAGGGTGATAAACCCAAGGGTATAACTCAATTAGAAAAGGTGAGTTATAATGCCTTTTATACCCGTACTGAAGCCCGTTATTTTCTCCTACAAATTTATGGTATCGAAAACATGAATGAAAAGGCGTTGAATTTGGCAAAATATACCCACGAATCATTCCCAGACAATCCATTTTTTGAGCGTTTCCATGCTCGCAGTGCCTTCGTACAGGGACACGTGAGTGAAGCTAAAACTCTGGCTAACAGCATTTTAAAGAAAATTGATGAGCATTATCTAGGTTACGAAGGCGTGAGTGGACGTTATGCTTCATACATTTTGGGGTATTATGCTTATAACTACGACAAAGACCTCAAAAAAGCCAAAAATTATTATCAAAAAACAATAGAATTTGCCAAAAATACAGGCACAACTAATTCGGGATATTATTGGTCGTCGATGTTGGCTTTGGGTAAAATTGCTTCGCAGGAAGAAGATTATGACAAAGCCATTGAGTACTTCAAGCAAGTAATTGACGATACAGACCGTAAGGCTACCCAGCGGGATGAAGCGAAGAAATTATTGACAGAGGCTAAAAAAGTAAGAAGAAAAAAGAAGTAAAGAACGAGTGAACTATTCCACCAAAAACTGCTGAACATAAAACTCATCATCAACATTCAGAACTATCAAGTATGAACCTTTTACAAAATGATAAACATTGATTTCGATGGTCTTTTGAACCAATATTTTTTGTTCAAATAAAATAGATACCTGAAATAACAACCTACCCAAAAATATCACTAACCTTAATCTCAAAATCCTCCAAAACTGGTCTCGCAGAACAAATATCATCGTCTGTGCAAATCTGAGCTTGTTTTAGGGAAGTATAAACCTGCACTTTCATTCGTACTTGAAACCGTCTTCTGGTTCCCAAGCCATGAACTCCTCTAAGGTTCGGGGTAGGGTCGATATGTCTTCTGTTAATACCATTCGATTATTTTTTTACTCAAAAACAGAAAAACATCATTGATTTACAAGTTTTTCGGGAGTATTTTGCATCGAAACTTATCAATAAAACTTACCATGAACAAAAACCTCCAATCTCTCTATCAAATTGCTCAAAAACCTTCTCGAAAGATTATTGGACTGATGTCGGGTACGTCAATGGACGGGCTCGATGTGGCTCTTTGCGAGATTTCAGGGGCGGGCGAAAGTACCGAAGTCAAACTACTAAATTTTGATACGGTTGATTATTCCGAAGAAATAAAAACCGAAATCCGTAAAGTTTTTGCAAAACAAACCATTGATTTTCAGCATCTTGCCTTATTGAATGAATGGATTGGAATGCTTCATGCCAACATGATTTTGGATTGTCTGCAACGTTGGAACATCCCTACGCATGAAGTCGATTTAGTCGCTTCACACGGGCAGACGGTTATGCACGCACCCAAAATTTTGCATCAACAAGCAAAGTTCCCAAATGCTACTTTACAAATTGGTGATGGTGACCACATTGCAGTAAAAACGGGCATCATCACACTTTCTGATTTCCGACAAAAGCACATAGCCGCAGGGGGCGAAGGAGCTCCATTGGCGGTATATGGTGATTATTTTATTTTTGGGAAAAAAGGCGAAAACCGTATTATGCTCAACATGGGAGGCATCGCTAACTTTACGTATTTACCCGCTACGATGAATCCAGAAGAGGTTTTTGTAACCGATACAGGTACGGGCAATACGTTAATTGATGCTTTTACGAGACATTATTTCCCAGAAAAAGCCTACGATAAAGATGCTGAAATAGCGAGACAAGGTTCTGTAAATCAAAACCTTTTGGATGAATTAAAATCTGATAGTTTCTTCAAAGGAGCATTTCCCAAAACAACTGGACCAGAATTATTTAGTATTGAATATGTCAAAAAAGCTCAGGTAAAAAGTAATACTGAACAGCTTTCTGTGAATGATTTATTGGCAACGCTCACTCGTTTTAGCGCCGAGACGATTGCGGAAGCGGTTAATTTTACAATAACTCATACGGATATTTCTATCAAAGATTTTAACGTCTATATGTCGGGCGGAGGAATGCACAATCCCTTGTTAGTTAGCTGGTTGAAAGAATTATTGCCGTGTAATTTCCTCAAAACCAATGATTTAGGTATTTCTGGTGATGCCAAAGAGGCGGTACTTTTTGCGATTTTAGCGAATGAAACGGTCTCGGGTGGCGAGTCAGATTTTGGTTCTCGCCGTGGGATTCCTTCGGTTTCGATGGGGAAAATTTCTTTTCCTTCGTAGTTATTTATTCACCACAAAAGGATCAAAAGATAACAATAGTATTAATTTACTGAAACTTTTGATACCTTTTGATTCTTTTGTGTTTGCCATAAATATTGTCTAAATAACAACGACTATGTATGCAACCTTTCAGTCTGTTGTTGCATCCTATCGATGAATGTAACAAACTCACATAATTATTCAAAAACTTATACAAAATGAAACCCTCAGCTAAATCCATCGCCATTTTATTATTCTTAACTCTTTGTGTGTCAAATATTTATGCACAAATGAAAGAAGAAATCCGTAACGTTTCCAACTTCAAAGGCATTCGTATTTCGAGTGGGATTGACCTTTATGTGAAGCAAGGCAGTACCGAATCTGTCAGAGTGGTGGCTGATGAGGATAAAATTTCAAAGATTATTACTGAAAAAGAAGGGGATATTCTCAAAATTTATGCGGGGACAGGCAAAGGCTGGTTTAATTTTGAGTGGGGTTGGAATAACAACAAACCGACCAAAGTGTATGTTACCGTAAAAACCCTAAATAGTATTGCTGCCACGGGTGGTTCAGACGTTTTTTCGGAAGGAAAATTGGATTTAATCAAATTAGATTTGAAGGCTACGGGCGGTTCAGATATAAAATTAGAATTAGACACCGACGAATTAACCTGTGAATCTACGGGTGGTTCAGACGTAACGTTATCGGGAACAGCAACCGTTTTCAAAGCCTCTGCCACAGGAGGTAGCGACCTGAAAGCCAAGAACTTACGTACTAATTTTTGTAGTGTTTCCTCAACGGGTGGGTCGGATGCTCACGTATGGGCGGAGAAAGAAATCAGTATTTCGGCAACGGGAGGAAGTGACGTTTATCACAAAGGCGGGGCGAGAGTCGTAAAATCAAGTGCCTCGGGTGGGTCGGATGTTCATCATCAGTAAGAAAATGTATATCGAATCTGCAGATTCGACTTTTTAAACTCAGAACGTAGGTTTTACGGAAGCCTTCGGTTTTTACCGAAGGCTTCCGTAAAACCTACTCTTCATAATAATACCCAAAAATAATATCCATTTCATCATCCGAAGTTAATCCAAAACCAACTTTCTGATTTGAAGTATTATTAAAAGTTACTACCGAAGTTAAGCCTTCGCCTTTCTTCAAAACAATAGGTTTGTCAAAATTAAGTACCAAAGGATGTTCCCAATCCAAATTCTCGTAAACCACCTCTCCATCTCTTGCTCCTCCTTTGATTTTGATAATATATTTTTCTCCAAATTTGTGTGTATGTGAGGTCAGCGACACGATTTTGACGTTGGTACTGAATGCAAAGTCCTTAGTAATAACCGTTTTGGTATTGGCGGCGATACTGAAAGTTATATTATTAAAATCAATCGTTTTTACGATATACTTCACCTTCGATTTATTAGTGGTATATAGATTTACCACGTTCTCACCGTACAAAACATTATTCGTTTTATTGAAATAATGAGGGTTTAAATCTATTGAATAATTGGCGGGTAAAAACAAGGCAGTACCTTCTGGAAATACATATTCTTGGTTTGCTTGTGTGCCTCCACCCAAAAAAACATGATTTGACGCTTGAAAAGCCGTGTTGATATTCAGCCCATTATCAGGGTTACGGAGGTCTCTGATTAGGTCCAGAGCTGGTAAATTCGTTTTGTTCCTAAAATCATACAAAACCATGTGATGGCTATTTTGACGAGATTGTAACTTGATACGGTTTACATAAATATCGGTAGTATTGCCAACGGTTTTTCTCACAAATAATTCACGTTCAAAATTTGGGGCAATTTCAAATTTATCAACTTTTATCTGAAAACCGTCCACACCTTCGATTTTGGGTGTACTCATGGGTACAAAATTTTCTGTCGAAGAAACGCTCGGAGTTTTATCATCCAATAATTTTGCATCGGCAACCTCGCCTGTTTTGGGAGCTCCTGCTTCAATCCAACGGCGGACGAACTCAATTTGTCCCACCGACAAAGCGGTACTTCCCAAAGGCATTGGCAAGCCGTATTGTTTGCCGCCGTGATGCGTAGCGTCCCAAGTTAATTTATGATAAAACAGGCTCTCTAATGATTTGAAGGCTTTTACACGTAAATGTCCATCCGCTTTTGAGAGTAGATTTACGGGTGTAATACCAAACAAATTTTCGTAAGCCACCGATTTTTCTAAAACTAACCCGTGTTGAACAAATGATTTATCTGTAATAGAAGCATGGCATCCCGAAGTTGCACAGGTGGGCGTGATGAGTTTGTCCTGCATCAAACTGAACGATGAAACCGTTGGATTTTCGGAGTCAATGGATTGTTTGGTACAAGCATTTATTACAAAGAAAGCCAATACAGCAAGCGTGGTAATTTTTAAAAAAGAATGTTTCATGGTCTTGTTGATTATTAATCCATTAGATACGTTCCCTATCCAAAGGTTTACTCAAAGCAAATATATTAATATTTCCCCCTATTTCCTAAATCCTAATTTACCCTCAAAATCATTGACTCCAAGGTCAATCCTGGACCAAAAGCACAGCTCAAAATGTTCTTATTTTGGTCAGATTTAGAGATATTTTCTAAGATTTCTTTCAATACAAAAAGGACGGTACAAGAGGACATATTTCCGTAATTTTTGAGTACATCATACGAAAATCTGTTGTCTTCTCTGGTAATGTTTAAAGCCGTTTCGATGGCTTCCAAAATTGCCTTCCCGCCAGGGTGCATGGCGTACAAAGAAATGTCCTGATTGGATATTCCTGCATTTACTAACAGTCTGTCAATCAATGATTTAATGCCTGATTTTACTAACTTTGGGATATAAGAAGTTAGTGTCATTTCAAAGCCAAAATCTGCCACTTTCCAAGCCATATCTTGCTTGCCTTCAAAGTATAAATCACAGAAAAAAGAACGCATTTCGAGGCTCTTTTCACGCCCTTTTGATTCTACTAAAACGGCAGCCGCACCATCCGCAAAAAGGGCATTGGAGAGAAGGAAATCTTCCTCCATTTTTTTCTGGAAATGAAGTGTACACAGTTCCACACAAACCACTAAAACCTTGGATTCGGGATGGGCTTTGCAGATGGTATCAGCCATTTTCAAGCCATTGAAAGCTCCGTAACACCCCATAAAATTGATGGCAGTTCGTTGAATGGTTGTGTTAAGTCCCAACGATGCAACAATCTCAATGTCCAACCCTGGGGCGTACATTCCCGTACAACTCACCGTAATGATGTGCGTAATTCCGAGATTCGGAACGTCTTGATTTAGGTTTTTGATTGCCTTCAAACAAAGCGGCAGGGCATATTCTTGGTACGCCACCATTCGTTGAGAAATACTTGGAAACGGCTCTAAATCAAGACTTTGTGGATAGAATTGATATTCGGAAAAGGGTTTTCCGTAGTCTTCCAGCACCGAATATCGTTGGTCGATTTTGGTGGTGCGGTACAGGGCTTTGAGTCTTCGTTGGTCATAGTCGTTCATCTGCAACGCCGAAGCCATAAACTCGGCAATTTGCATTTGCGGGAAACAATTTTCGGGAACGGCTGTGCCAATGGATGTGATAAAACTCATATTTGGATTTCGGAAATTTTCTGTCTGTGCGACTCAGTCTGAATTGGTTTTAGACAACCCTTCTAAGGGCTAAACAATAGAATATTTTTGGGTATAATTACGCTCAATAATTCACTAAAACCTAACACCTATAATAAACATACGAAGTAAGCACCATAAAAGTTGCGAAAAGGTCGGCTTAATTACTTTAAAAACTTACTTTTTAGAAATTCTGTGGTCTTTTCAACCAAGCGTGCATGGGACGATTCGAGGATGATTAGTTCTTTGTTTTTTAATCTTTTTGTCAATGGATAAACGTTTTGGATGGGCAAAAGTTTATCATATTTTCCCATAAATATTTCTACGTTAATGTTATGATTATCAATAAGTTGAGCTAATTTTTTTATGTCAAATCTTAACTCATGAAAACCCACCCAAGCCTTGATTAATTGTTCTCGTTTCTCGGGCGTATCGACCATCATTTTGGCAAATTTTAGGATGCTTTTATCCGCCATACCTACACGGGTGAGGGTATTTACAAAACCGTGAAATTTGTGTTGATTATGGACAATTTTTTTAAAAACCTTACGAGTAAAACTATAACGAGTTGCCAAAACGTAAAAAGGGTCTTCGGTGATGCCATCGGGGGCTAATAAAATCACTTCTTCGATTCTTTCGGGGAAGGCTTCGAGGGTTGCCAGTGCAAACCGCCCGCCCATACTAAAACCAATTACGGAGAAGTTTTGGATTTGATTTTCTCGTAAAAAATTACCTAAACATTCTTTCCAGATTTCTTTGGTAATGATGGGTTCATAGGTTTCGTTTTTTCTATGAAAAGGCAAAGCAAAAAGATAGGTAGTGTATTGATTTTCAAAGGTTTGAGCAAATTTTTGGAAACACGAAAAATCCTGCCCCATGCCATGAAAGGCGAGCAGGATTTTATCGGTTTTTCCTATTTTTGAATGATGTAAATACAATTTGTTTTAAGCGGTTTGACCGTGAATTTCTACTTCAATTTCAAACTTATGAAGCAACTCCTTTATTTGATTTGAATATTGAAATTTAAGTCTTTGATAACCATCAATTGCCAAAATATCTGGATTTGATTGGCTTTTATGAATTTTTATCAAATTATTAAGTCTCTCTATTCTTTCCAGAATATCCTCTAATGATTTAACGACATATCCTTCCATAAAACTAAAAGTTAATTTGTACAAATCCTTTTTTTGATGATTTCCCAGTTTTAGGATTCTTTCGTGAAAAAGAAAACTGAAAATCCCATTCTGTTCTATCCAATTTATAAACAAATTCAGATGGATGATTTTCTGGAAAAACCTTAACAAAATAAGTATCTAAACCTATAAATTGTTTCTGCAAGTTAGTGATTTCCTTAAAATATTTCTCATGTTTTTCAAAGTCAATGAAAGTAACTACGTCGATATCATTTGGTTTGGATTTAGTTGATACAAAGCTTCCATCAATCCATTGGAAGAAATTACCCAATTCAAACTGTTTTAGAAAAATTATGTAGTTCAGATACTGGTCAAAAAGCCTTTTTCTATCATCATTAAAGACAAACATTTTCTCAAATGTATCAATGTTTATTTCAGTAATTTTATACGGTTGTAAATAACCATTTTCATCAAACTGCATACGTAATTTAGATTTATCAATGTCCTCCCTTAGCTTCTAATTTATTCAAATCTATCCCTTGATTTTTCAGGATTTGGGTAGCTCTGATGGCATAAAAAGCTAAGTACGCAAAGCACAAAACATCAATAACATAACTCATTTGAATACCGATGCTACCCGAAAGTTCGCCTTGCAACCAACTCACGATTCCTCCGCCCATAATCATCATAATCAATAAACTACTGCCCTGATTGGTGTTTTTGCCTAATCCTGTAACTGCCAACGTAAAAATACAGGGCCAAAGTGTACTACAAAATAACCCTACGCTGATGAACGCATACACACTCGTCATACCCGAACTTGACATCCCAATTATTAAAGCTACCATGCCACAGACAGAGAAATACAACAACATTTTTGAGGGATTTCCTTTGCTCAAAATATCCGCCGCAATCATTACTGCAATCACAAATCCGTAAACATAAAATTGCGTAACGTCATGTTGTGCGATTGAATTGACAATCAAAAAAACCGCAAAAGCCAAATACGGCATCAAAAAACTAAGAATTTTCTTCGTACCCGCATTGACATCAAAAGCACCTACCGCACCCGTCCAACGACCAATCATTAAACTTGCCCAATACAGAGAAATATACGGAGCAATTTTAGAGGTGGGAGTACCCAAGTATTTTTCCATAAAAGCGGGTAAATTACTGGCTGTTGACACTTCCACGCCTACATACACGAAAATGGCAATCATTCCCAAAACTAATTGTGAGTACCCGAAGGCAGAGTCTTTGTGCAACACTTTTGAGTCAGTTTGGATTTCATCAACCACTTTTTCAGCATCAATTCTGTTGGGAATTGATGAAAATTTGATAAATGCTGCCGCCAACAAAAACGCAACACCCAATATTAAATAAGGGATTTTTACACTTTCAATACTGGCAACCGTTGTACCCGAAAGTACACTTCCAAAGATGGCATAACTTACTAATAATGGTCCGATGGTTGTGCCAAAGTTATTGATACCTCCCGCCATTGTGAGGCGTTGAGAACCTGTTTTGGGGTCGCCCATGACGATAGCCAAGGGATTAGCAGCAATTTGTTGCAACGAAAAGCCCAGTCCCACAATAAATAAACCCGAAATCATTAAGGTAAAAGAGCCTAAATTAGCGGCTGGGTAGAATAATAATGTTCCCAATGCTGAAATAACTAAGCCCAAAGCAATGCCGTTTTTATAGCCAATTTTGTTCAAAATATCTTCTCCAATAACTTTTGAAACACCAAAATAAATCAATGAACCAACGGTGTAAGCTACATAAAATGCTAAAGAAACCAATTGGCTTTCACCTTGGGTAAGGTTAAAAGCTGTTTTGAAAACGGGTATTAAAATATCGTTGCTGGCTGCTACGAATCCCCAGAAAAAGAAAACAGTGATGAGAGTGCCAAACTGCGACCAGTTCGTTTTTTGATTAGTCATATTTCGTTGGTTTTTTGATAACAGAGCTAATTTTTTCTTAATTTATGGTCTAAAAAAGGAAAATATCAGCTTGTTTTAGGGTTTTGGTTAATAATTAAGTTTCAAATCTAACATTTTTCAAAGCAAAAATTGTGCATTTCTGAGATTAGTTGCTGGTTATTGGCTATCGGTTATTAGTTATTAGTCATTAGGAATTGGTTATTAGGAATTAGTTATCAGTAAAAAATTAGCATTAACTATCTCATAATCAATTATTTATAATGAATGTCTTTTTGTTAAAAGTAAAACTCTTCTAAATTCAATAGGTAAAAAAATTATAAAACCCGCTTTAATTTACCAATGACCAGTAACCAATAACCAGTAGCCAAAAATGCCCTTAGAACAAACTTTTCGCTGGTTCGGGACTAACGACCCCGTTCCACTTTCACATATTCGTCAGGCGGGTGCGACTGGCATCGTTACTGCCTTGCACCATTTGCCCAATGGCGTGATTTGGACAATTGATGAAATCCAAAAACGTAAACTCGAAATTGAAGCCGCTGGACTGAAATTTTCGGTAGTCGAGAGTGTCCCTGTACACGAGGACATCAAAAAACGCTCAGGTAATTATCGTCAATATATCGAAAATTACAAGACCTGTCTCTTGAATTTGGGTAAAGCTGGCATCGATACCGCTTGCTACAATTTCATGCCCGTTCTGGACTGGACACGGACGGATTTGGACTATGCCCTTCCCGATGGTTCAACAGCTCTTCGTTTTGATGCAACTGAGTTTGCCGCTTTTGAGATTTATATCTTGAAAAGACCCAACGCCGAAGAAAATTATACCGAATCTCAATTATCAAAAGCCAAAAATTGGTTCGTAAAGTCCTCAGAATCAACCAGAAACAAATTAATTCGTAATATTATTGCGGGTTTGCCAGGAAGCGAAGAGAGTTTTACGGTAGAAGAATTTGCTACGGTTTTGCGGGGGTATGAAGGCGTAGGAGACACAGAATTACGCAATAATCTCTATGATTTTCTTCGTGAAATTACGCCCATTGCCGAAGAGGCGGGCATTAATTTAGCCATTCACCCCGACGACCCACCGTTTCCAATTTTGGGTTTGCCTCGGGTAGTCAGCACAGAATCTGATGCCAAAAAAATCCTTGAATCCTACGACAGCCCTAATAATGGGTTGTGTTTTTGTACGGGCAGTTATGGCGTGCGTCCAGACAATGATTTGGTGGGAATGGTCAAAAGAATGGGCAACAGAATCAATTTTATCCACCTCAGAGCTACCAAGCGGGATGCCGAAGGAAATTTCCACGAAGCCGACCATTTGGACGGAGACGTGGATATGTACGGCGTGATGAAAGCCTTGGTTTTGGAACAAAAAAGTAGGATAGAATCAAATAGGAAGGATTATCGCTTACCCTTCCGCCCCGACCACGGACACAAAATGTTGGATGATTTGAACCCTACAAAACGGACAAATCCTGGTTATACAGCCATTGGACGTTTGCGAGGTTTAGCAGAATTACGAGGTTTGGAATTGGGGATTTTGAGAGGGTTGGTTTAAAAAGTCGTAAGTCTTTAAGTCATAAGTCGTAAGATAAAATATTGGGTGCCGAATCTCTGATGGCACGGGAACAGTATTTGGATAAGAAATCCTTACGACTTATGACTTACGTATTGAAATCTCATTAAAACGCATATTTCGTAGAAAACATAAGTCCGCTACTGTACAAATTAACTCCTCCACGACCTACGCTTTTGAGGGGAGTCTTTAAATATGGTTCTATTTGTAAAGAGATATGTTTTGAAAACTGCTTCTCAAAACCAACTGAAAAATTCAGAACACTCCAATAATATTTTGTATCATCACTCCAATCAACATTTTTGGCGGGTCCCCACGCATAACTGTACGCATAGTTTTCATTCATCATCCAATAAGAAGTAACGCCTGAACTCACAAACCACGTTTGTTTAGATTTTTGGAATAAATTTAACCTTAAATTAATCGGCAGGTCAATCATTTTACAACCTCCGTCCACGCTGGTTGGCTTTGAGGTATGATATTTAGTCCAATCAGACCAATTACGATAGTAGTCAAAATCTCCTCCGTACTTTTTGTTTGAATAGATTAAACCTGTTTGCAAAATCAGTTTTTTACTAAAACTATACTCAAATAAAATCCCCAAAGAACCTCCCAAAGGCGACATACCCAGATTTTCGATAGAATTAATCTCTGGTGAAAGCACCAGACGAACCCCAAACCGTGAGAATTTAGGCGGAAATATTTTTCTTGGAATACTATCTACACAAGGCTGTATTTCAAAGGGTTGTATGTCCATGCGGAGAGATATGGTATTCTTATTTGTCAAATAATCAACGCCAAAGAAATTCATTTTCACAACGGATTCTTCACCCAAATTTTCTTTCGTAATGAATGATTCCTCCTTTGTTGGCGCATAAATATTTTGTCCTTCAATGGGCTGGAATTGTTCATTTATTTTGGTGTTTGAACTTCTGTTTTTTGTTTTCCAATTATTTTTTTCTGAATTATTTTTAGCAACCTCCAAACTTTCAATAGACTGATTATCAGGGTTTTCTGTATATATTTTAGTTTTTTCAGATGAATTTATGGACTCATTTCTCGTTGTGTATTTTTCAGAAACACTCAGCCCTTTTTCTCTTTCCGCAACCTTAGATTTATCGTTTATCGTTGTTTGATTATCCGTAGTCTCTACAGTGGGTAAATTTTCTTTTTGTATTTGACTTCCCAAACTATTTTCTGTCCTTAAAATAGCTTGATTTGTCTTTCCTGCCTTCGTCTGCGAAGGTGTAGTTGCAAGTTCAACAGACGATTTATTCACTTTTTGTTCCGTTAAATTGGTTGAACTTTGTGGTAAATCTTGCTTATTTTTTGAGGTTGATTTTTTTGTTATTTCTTGTGTTTTCTGTGAGGGTAGGGGTGATACATTATTTGACTCCTCAATAGTTGATTTTTTTACGATAACATCTTGATTATCAGCATTTAGTGCATTTTTTTCTCTATCAGATTTTGCTATATTTTTAATTGCAATCTCTTCATTTTCAGTAGCTTTATTTCCGTAGTCAGTATGTATAGGATTGTCCAGACCGCCCGTTCTGTTATTAGTCAAACCCCCTTCATTTAAACTCCTAAAACGATACACCAATCCCACCCCGACCAGCAAAAACAGTCCGATTAAAAGCAACAACCATTTCCTCCCGAAACCTTTGACGGGTTCGGATTTTGGTTGTAAATCCATTTTATGTCTGAGCTTGTCGAATGCTGACGAATCAAACGGAACATCTACCTTATCAGAGGCTTCTCTGAAAAGGTCATCCAGCTCGTCATCTGACATATCCCACCACTTTTCTGACATTTTGTTTGTTTAATTTATTATTTGTTAATACAGCGTTTAATAAGTTTTCTGATATTTTTTCAGAACACGATTGCAAGATTAATTTGATTAAACAAGATTGGACTCGGCAATCCTTTTAATCCTGTAAATCATTACGGTGCGACGTTTCGCAATCGTGTTCCAATAATTTGAGTATAAAAAACTTATTAAACAGTGTAGTTAATGGTTTTTGTTCAAGTCTTATTTACTGATTTTTAAGGTATTAAGTTAAAAACTCATGTTACGCAGAATCTTTTCCAACGGACGGTTCGCCGCTGCGATTTTAATCCGTTGCATAAAACGAAGTTCTGCGTAACATGAGTTAAAAATTAACAACTTAGAACTTAATACCTTAGGAATGTGAATTAAATAACCTACTGATTTATAAATCAATCTTTTGGACTATTTCTTCGTTTAAAAAAAACCAACGTATCGCTGTTATGTGTCGTTTTTTTACCTCGAACTAATCCAAAATATCAATATCTAAATTCAATACTTTATTTAATTCCCATCCCTTATCAACTTTCTTTACTCAGCATTTCTCTCAAATTAATCCTTGCCCTTGCCAAATTAGATTTGGATGTACCTATTGAGATATTCAACATATCACCGATTTCTTCGTGCGAATATCCGTCAATCGCAAACAAGTTAAAGACCGTTCTGTAAGCAGGAGAAAGTTTTTGAACCAATCCCAAGAGTTCTTCATAAGACACATCCGAAGAAGCATCTTTATTGTCGCTTATCAAATACTCAGCTTCTTGAATATCCTCGTGGTTGTAATGTTTATGGTTTTGGCGATAATAATCCAGTGCCGTATTGACCATAATCCTCCGTAACCAGTTTTTAAAAGATTTTGTTAAATCAACCTTATTGGCATTATTAAAAACCTTGACAAAACCATCATTGACAATCTCGACGGCTTCGTCACGGGTACGAGTATAACGCAAGCACACACTCATAGCATAGCCATAGAACTGCCTATAGAGCAATTCTTGGCTTTTGGGGTTGCCAGTTCGGCAGCCTTCCAGCAGGGCTT
The DNA here is from genome assembly GCA_043760595.1 of Cytophagales bacterium. Taxonomy (GTDB): domain Bacteria; phylum Bacteroidota; class Bacteroidia; order Cytophagales; family Spirosomataceae; genus Arcicella. The sequence goes on along the minus strand of JAYUOX010000333.1, from coordinate 4,459 downwards.
CGAGTGTATTATTACGGTCTATGGTAATGGGCATTTTGATGGCAAATTGAACAATAAACTGCTTTAGACGTATGCTATCAATCTACTGTCAGATACGCTAATCCCATGATAAGGTTGCGTACAGTATAAAAGTAACTATTAAATAGCTTTTTGGTATGGTTGATTCTGTGAATATTTTTGATACTGAAAATCTGGTAGTATAAAACTTGACTGATATTTGTTGGCACTACCCCAAAATTAGGCTGATATTATTTGATTCCCATTTCTTAGAATAAACCTCAACCCAAAATTCCTTATCTTTACAAAAAATAACTCCCAAGACCATGACCATTATTGAAGTCGCTGACGATAAAAAACTTCAACGAGAATTTCTTTTATTACCCGTAAAACTGTACGCCGAAGATGATAATTGGATTCGCCCTCTCGACCAAGATGTGGAGCATACTTTCAATCCAGAAAAAAACAAATATTTCAAACACGGCGAGGCGATTCGCTGGATTTTATCGGATTCCGAAGGGCAAACCATTGGGCGAGTTGCCGCTTTTATTAACCACGAAACCGCCAACAAAGAAGACCAGCCCACGGGTGGAATGGGTTTTTTTGAGTGTATTAAGGACGAGTCAGCCGCTTTTTTGTTGTTTGAAACTTGTAAAAATTGGTTGATTTCAAAGGGTATGGAGGCAATGGATGGACCTATTAATTTTGGCGAAAGAGATGCCTTTTGGGGTTTGATGATAAAGGGCTGGCAATACGAACCAACCTACAAAATGCCCTGGACGAAGCAATATTATATCAAATTCTTTGAGGATTACGGTTTCAAAGATTATTTTCAACAATATATCTACGTTACGCCCATCAAAGCGGCAACCGTTGCGGATGTTGTGGAGGAAAAAGCCCGCAAGGTTTACGCCAACGATGCCTACGATTTTAGGTCCATCGAAAAGAGTAAATTAGCCAAATATGGAGAGGATTTCAGAACGATTTTCAACGAGGCTTGGGCAAAGTTCCCGGGCGTAAAAGCAATGAAGGCTGAACAGGCTCAGAGTCTGGTAAATACCATGAAACCCATCATTGACGAACAACTCACGTGGTTTGCCTACGCAGGTGAACGTCCGATTGCGTTTTTTATCGTTATTCCAGATATTAATCAGATTGTCAAGCACTTAGACGGAAAATTTGGACTTTGGCAGAAACTAAAATTCTGGCTTTTGTTGCAACGTGGGGTCATTACTCGTACTTGCGGAGTGATTTTTGGCGTTGTTCCAGATTTTCAAGGAAAGGGCATTGAGTCGGCAATTGCCTTGCGTTTTCGTCAGGCGGGGCGAGACAATCCGCATTATCAATACCAAACAATTGACATGAATTGGGTAGGAGATTTTAATCCAAAAATGAACCGTTTTGTCTCACAATTAGGTACGACCCGAGACAAAGAATTTATTACCTATCGCTATCTTTTTGACAGAACGAAGGAGTTTAAACGGTGTCCGAGAGTAGGGTAGATTTTTGATTTCCTTTGGAAAATTGTCATAAATTGCATTTTTTCCTTTGGAAAAGTGTTGATGTAATACATTTTTTCAAAGGAAAATTAGTAAATTGCCAATCAATTCAGAAATTTATCGACATGAATAGATTAGCCATTCAAGAATTAATCACTTGGAAAAACTCCATAATCAGAAAACCTTTAATCATTCAAGGAGCAAGACAAGTAGGTAAAACTTGGTTGATGAAAGAATTTGGGAAGCAAGAATTTCAGAATATTGCCTATCTCAACTTTGAAAGTAGTAGTAGATTACGGGAAATTTTTATCTCTGATTTTAATATTGAGAGAATAATTGCAACGATTGAAATTGAGATAAAACAAAAGATTGACCCCAAAAATACCCTCCTGATTTTTGACGAAATTCAAGAAGTCGAGAGAGGACTGACAGCCTTAAAATATTTCTACGAACAAGCTCCCGAATATCATATCGTAGCTGCAGGCTCTCTGTTGGGCATTTCTACGAAAAAAAATAATACATTCCCCGTTGGTAAAGTTGATTTTATGGCTTTATTCCCCATGAGTTTTATGGAGTTTTTGGACAATATTGGTGAGCGTCAATTAGCTCATCAACTCCAAAATAAAAATTGGGAATTGATAGCAATTTTCCATGAAAAATTGGCGGAAATTTTACGATTATATTATTTTATTGGTGGAATGCCAGAGGTTGTTTCAAATTATAATGACCATAAAAATTTAGAGACAGTCAGGTCAATTCAACAAAAAATCCTTGCGGGTTATGAAAATGATTTTGCCAAGCACGCCCCCAATGAGATTGTGCCTCGCATACGATTGGTTTGGAATGCCTTGATTAGCCAATTAGCCAAAGAAAACAGAAAATTTATTTACGGACAAATCAGAAAAGGAGGGCGGGCAAAGGATTTTGAAACCGCCATTAATTGGTTGGTAGATGCAGGATTAGTTTTGAAAGTAAACCGAATAGAAAAGCCCACTTTACCGCTAAATGCCTACGCAGATTTTGATGCTTTCAAACTGTTTTTACTTGATATTGGCTTGCTGAATGCCATAGCAGATTTAGACCAAAGAATACTTTTGGAAAAAAATAGTATTCTGACTGAGTTTAAAGGGGCTTTGACGGAACAATTCGTTTGTCAGCAATTGAAAATCAAGAAAGAATTGTACTATTGGATAGCCACAAATGCCACCGCCGAAGTTGATTTCGTACTACAATCTCAGAACGAAATTATACCGATAGAAGTAAAAGCCGAAGAGAATTTAAAGTCAAAAAGTTTGAAGGTTTACGTAGAAAAATATACGCCCAAAACCGCTATCAGAATGTCCATGAGTAAATATCGGGAGGAAGATTGGTTGATTAATGTGCCTTTGTATGGGGTTTCTGAGATTTTGTAAAAAAGTCAAGGGTTCTCTGCTATTTAAAGAAAAGAAGCGTAGAAAGAATGTTAAGTAGCCGTCAGCAATTGGCGTAAAATGTCGGGTAATTTGAATCATTTTTTGATTAATTGCAAGTTGTGAGATAAGCCCTGTTTGTTGGTAAGATTTTATGGTGTCTTTTTCCGAGAAAGTTTCTTCACCTTTTGTTCTAAACGCTCAATTTTTTTGTTTTGCTCAATCACATAAAGCGTTAATTCCTCTATTTTTTGGAGTAAAAGTGCTTGCGTTTCTGCCAAATCAATTCCGTTTTTGGTCACTTCGGCAGTAGATGGAATATCGGGCAGATGTTTATGGAGTTTGATGTACTGAGCTACCTCCGCAAGTGGGCGAAGTTTGAAAGATGGTTCAAAGACGTAATCTGCCCAAAAAGGCGTTCCATTCGTTGCCACACGTACTTTCTCTGTAATAATGCCCCCACTAATTGCCATTTTGTAGGTACTTCCCGCAGGAATGGTCACACCCGTACCCACGATAATTCCATCTGGAAAACCAACAGGAGATTGAGCCAAACAATCAAAATTGAGAGCAAGCCCTACGATAAGAATTGAAATGAGTAATTTTTTCATGATGATTTTATGTTTTTTTATTTTTGATAACTATTTGATTAAGTAATCATTATAATTCAATCGACGTTTTTATTTTGTATAAATTCCTGATAATCAATTGGTTATTGCACTAACCCCCAACACCTAAATCCTAACACCTACATATGAACGAATTAATATGCACACCCTCCTGTTTCAGTCTTGAAAACACTTCCAATATTTGCTTGAAAACCAGGGTTTAAAATAACGCTACTATTGGTTTTGTAAGTTACGTTGGAGGTGGCATTTACGAAGTTTGAGGCATTTATGGATTTCCCGTAAATTGGATTTGGCAATAATGAATTTGGATAGTTATCGCTGGGGTTTTCTAATGTTACATCAACGTATTGTTTACAATCAACCATTTTGACCATTGCAAAATCATTGTCGTGTCCATTATGATAAAAACCTGCCAAATATGCAACGCCATTAGCATTTGAAATCATGGCGTTTGTACCTTCGTTGCCATAACCAAAAGGCAAAATGAGTTTTCCTGAATAATTAAAACTTGGGTCTAAAACGCCATCGGAAGAATATCTTGCCAATACAATATCTGCATTTGTAGTAATGGTAGTGTTGCCTGTCAAAAATATTTTTCCATCGGGCTGAATGGCTGCGGCATTTGCGGTGGCATGGGTTGGGCTAAAATTTGTCAATACGATTCCATCGGCATCAAAACTATTATCCAAACTTCCATTGGTGGTGTATCGTAGCATGGCAAATACATTTTGACTATTTTCTTTGGCAGCACCACATACCACAATTTTGCCGTCTGACTGCAAAACAAGCGATTTGGCAAAACTATTGTCTGTACCAACATTTGTACTCACTTTTCCATCGGTATCAAAGGTATTATCAGCACTTCCATTGGCATTACATCTCATAACCACAAAATTACCTACGCTACTTTGGCTTGCACAAGCAA
>JAYUOX010000332.1:0-3382 GCA_043760595.1 Cytophagales bacterium | reverse complement strand
AGACGTGTGAAAGACCACCGAACTGATTACCAAACCTCAAATACCGAGGCAGTTTTGAATGGGGATTTGAATGAGTTTATTAAGGCGTATTTGATGGAGGCTTAGGTTTTAATTTTTATTAGCGATTAATATTTGTAAAATTGGGTTGTAATACGTAACATTGCGTATTACAACCCAATTATGATTTTATCCATTAACCACAAAGGACTTAGGCTTTATTATGAAGAGGGCAATGGTTCAAAGTTATCTTCTGAGTATTTGAGAAAAATTGCCAGAATTTTAACTTCATTGGATGCCGTGACTTCGGAAGAAGATATTATGGCATTAGGTTCTGGAATTCATAAATTATCAGGCGATTTGTCAGATTTTTGGTCAATAAAAGTAAGTGCCAATTATAGAATAATCTTCAAATTTGATAATGGAGACGTATATGAGGTTGATTATTTAGATTATCATTGAAAAATTAAACACATATGGTCATGTTAAAAAGAGGGCTTCCTCCTTCACACCCAGGGGAAATTTTAAGAGAGGATTTTATCAAAGAAAACGGTTTGACTATCACAGAAGTTGCTGACGGTTTAGGCATTGCACGGGCTAATCTTTCTGCAATTGTGAATGAGCGGGCGGGAGTTAGTCCAGAATTGGCAGTTAAATTATCAGAAGCCTTTGGAAATACGCCTTTATTTTGGGTTAATCTTCAAAAAAATTACGAACTATGGCACGCTGAACGCAAAGTAAATAGAACAATTATTCGTCATTTTATTGAGCCTGCAAGAGTTTCTATAGCGGTTTAGATAATAAAAATTCATCTAAAAAGGTCGTGAGAATCAATTTCTTGCGACCTTTTCATTTGTTACTTAAATCACGTTCAACCGTCTTATTTACCCAAGCCCCTTTCATTGGCACTCAATTTGTATTAAATTTGTAATCTTTTTCGTTGTTGAATTAACCCAAAATTTGTTTTGATGTTGAAGCGTTTATCCTTGTTTTTTCTAACACTTATTCTCCTATGGGTTGTGTTTCGCACACCCGTAATTGGTGAATTTAATAATACGCTTTTACGTTTATTCAGACCCGTAGAAACCGCAAATACTAAGACATCTCACAGCGTTTTTCCTCCTCCTGCGTTTACGACCAATAGCTTACTCGCTGAAAATCAATGGGTTGATAGTGTTTTTGCTTCGATGGATGTGGATCAAAAGATTGGACAATTCTTTATGGTTGCCATCAATCCTACCCACGGAGAAGCTCATTACAAACGTATCGAAACGCTCATTTCTACCAATCATATCGGAGGTTTAATTTTCTTTCAAGGCGAACCCTATTCTTACGCCTCTTTAAATAATCGTTTTCAATCGACCACTAAAATTCCTCTGTTAGTCGGCATTGATGGCGAATGGGGTTTGGCAATGCGAGTGAATTCTACGATGGCATTTCCAAAGCAAATTACGCTCGGAGCAATTCAAGATAATACCTTAATTTACAAAATGGGAGGCGAAATTGCTCGCCAATGCAAACGCCTGGGGATTCACCTCAATTTTGCTCCTGTGGTTGATATAAATTCTAATCCACACAATCCCGTTATTGGTTATCGTTCTTTTGGTGAGTTGCGTGAAAACGTAGCTCTGAAAAGTAGTGCCTACATGAAAGGAATGCAAAATAATCAGTTATTAGCCTGTGCAAAGCATTTCCCTGGACATGGAGACACTCAAGGCGACTCACATTTTACGCTTCCACAGGTGTCATATACGGCTGAACGTTTGAAAAATGTAGAACTTTATCCTTTCCAACAATTGATAAATGATTCAATAAAAACGGTCATCGTTGGACATCTCCAAGTGCCTTTTTATGACTGGCGACCTGCCACCCTTTCACAGAATATTATCACCAGTTTATTGAAAAATGAAATGGGTTTCAAAGGCTTGGTGATTACCGATGCTTTGAACATGAGAGGCGTGCGTCACGGACAAGGAATTACTTCGGGAGAGGTTGATTTACAGGCATTTATCGCTGGAAATGACATTCTTTTATACTCCGAAAATATCCCCGAGGGCATCCGCAAAATCAAAGAAGGTATCAACGCAGGACTGGTGCAACAGGCTGACATTGATGCCCGTGTCCGCAAGATTCTTCATGCTAAATATTGGGTTGGGTTGAGCCAGTTTAAATATATTGATAGTAACAATTTATACCAAGATTTAAACACGCCCGAAGCCACTCAAATCAAGCAAGAATTGTACAATAACGCTATTACAGTAGTGAAAGATGCCAAAAATATTTTACCGTTTACTGCCAATGAAAGTAAGTACGTTTCAATTGGTTTGGACGTGCCTGTGGGTAACCGTTTTCAACAAGAATTGAGTAAAATAACGCCATTTCAACATTTTGCGAGTGCCACCAAAACGGACGAAAATTTCTTTAATTCTGTCCTTCAAAACGTGGATTCGACCACGACAGTTGTGTTGAGCGTGCATGATATTAATAAAAAATCTGCCAGTAAATTAGAGGTCGGTTACAACGTTCAGAATTTTGTGAAACGGTTAGAACAGAAAGCTCAAAAAGTGGTAGTTTGTGTGTTTGGAAATCCGTACAGTTTGAAATATTTTCCAGAACCCAATGCCCTAATTTGTGGCTATGAAGACGACCCAACGGCTTATCAGGCAATGGCAAGAGTGCTTTTTGGCGAAATTCCTGCGGTTGGAAAATTACCCGTTTCGGTAGAAAATATCTTCAAAGCGGGAGATGGAATTACACTTTCCACAATCGGGAAATTAAGTTCAGCCTCACCCGAAAGCGTAGGGATGAAATCGGTAGAATTATCTGCCATTGAACCCTTAATTCAATCATCCATTACTCAAAAAATATTCCCAGGTTGTCAGATTTTAGTGGCTCGTAAAGGTAAAATTGTTTATGAAAAAAACTTTGGAAAGTTATCTTATGATGTTAATAGTCAATTAGTTAACTCGAATACGGTTTATGATTTAGCTTCTGTTACGAAGGTTACGGCAACGCTACAATCTTTAATGCTTTTGTATGACCAAAAGAAACTAAATTTAGACGAAAAAGCATCCCATTATTTACCCGAATTAAAGGGTACAAATAAGGAAAATTTAATCATTCGAGACCTTCTTTGGCATCAGGCGGGATTGGTAGCGTATATTCCTTTTTGGGAAAAAACTCGCATTCCTTTGGGTTGGAAAACAGAGTATTATAGTTCAAAACAATCATCTGAATATCCACTGGAAGTTACCGAAGGAATGTTTGCTAAATCTGCTATCCGAGATTCCGTTTGGCGATGGGTCGTTAAGTCGCCATTGATGAACAAAAAAGACCGAGACGGGCAATATCCTTATGTGTATAGTGACTTGGGGTTAATGATTTT
>JAYUOX010000331.1:0-3396 GCA_043760595.1 Cytophagales bacterium | reverse complement strand
CGTCTTGAAAAGTAGATTCTTCCGTTTTTTGTTCAATCTGGAAATAGTTATTCATCTCTAAGAATTCACCAATTCTGATGGGTAAAATTATACTCATACCAAACGTACTGCCATTATCTAAATTCAATTGTACATTTCGATACACCTGATTTTTGTTATCTTGCTCAGTAATATTAGTAAATTTTCTTTGGGTCTGATTATAAAAAAAGTTGAAAATATACTTGTTTTCAACATATAAGAAAGTTGCGAACTCTCTGGAAATGCAGGGCTTAGAAACGGATTACCTGTTAGATAGTAAAAGGGTGTTACATAATATTGAAACGGATTTAAACGCCAATATTCGGGGCGATTAATTCGCCTTCCGTAAGAAAAATTAAATTTATGTGTTTCATTGGCATCATATTGCAAGTACAACGTTGGAAACAGCCGTAAATAGTCATTCAGATTGCGTTGGTTAGTATTGATTGAAATTCCTTCTGTTTGAGTATTCTCTAATCTTAGACCTACACTGTACTGGAATTTCTTAAAATTTTGGTTCAGACTTGCGTATAGTGCCTGAGTGTTTTCTGTGTATTAGAAGATTCACCTCCAAAAGACGACAATACACCTAAAAATGCTGAAAGTGGGGGGGGGCAGATGAACGAAGAAAAATTTACACAAGAAAGGAGATTATGGCAAGCCTTAGATGATGCAAGAATTGAGACGATTGCAGTACTGAAACATTTGGTAGAAATATTGAAAAACAGTGCATGAAATGAAAAGCCTTGCAGATTATATTTACAAGGCTTTTTTTGTATAATTTTTCTTATTTTTGTAAAAAAATTAGTCATGTTAAAGAAAACAAAATCATTCAAATATTGGACATCGGAAGACGTAGAAACTACTTTTGCCATTAATCGTGTGTATGAATTCGATTTGATGAAAGATTGGTTAGGGAGCAAAAACGCCATTTCTGAGCCTTTGAGAGAGAAATTAGTTTATTTTAAAAATGAACTAAGTCGTAAAATTGAATATCTCAACGAAGACGAATTGAAAGCTCATTATCTCATTCCATTGTTGGATGCCATCGGTTTTGATGATTTTGGAAAATATCGGACGTTTTTGAATCGAAAATTATCTTCTGAATACGAAGGAATGCTTTTGTCAGGAGAAGTAGATTTCATGGTCGCAACGGGCAAATCAGCTCCCAAACAGCCTTTTTTCTTTCTTCACGAGTACAAACAGGAGCTAAAAAGAGACAATGACCCTCTCGGACAATTGTTGATTGCGATGGTAACAGCAAATAGTCTTAACCAAGAAAATCACCCCATTTATGGTTGTTACGTGGTTGGGCGTTTCTGGTTTTTTGTGGTTTATTTTAATCAAACATACTGTGTAAGTCAATCATTCGATTCTGCGGAAGACGATATTTTTGACGTTGCTTCTATTTTATTGAAAAATAAAGAACAAATTGAGAAGGCTTTTGCTTAGGAATTTAGTTATTAGAGACTGGTTATCGGTTATTAGGAAACTTTCCTTGTAATTGATAACCAGTTTTTGTTTTTAAAATACTCGATACTGGTGATGAAATTCACCAATAATTAATAACCATTAACTAATAACCAACTCCCCCCATTCCACCCGTAAAACCTTTGACCTCACATTAATACTCTCAAAAAACCGTAACCAAAATAGCTGTTGATTGGACAAGCTATCCGTCGGTGATTTTACTTCGATAAAACTATATTCCCCATCGCCCCACATAAAAAGGTCTGGAAACCCTCTCAGATTTTGACGGAGATTTTTTGCCATTTCTAAGGTTATCAGCGTAATTTGTTCGGGTGAAAGTTTTTCTAAAACCGTCAAAATCAAAGGGAAAAGCCCCCCGTACCATTCCACAAGCGGATTCGTGAGTCCGAATTTTTCAAAAAAGATACGATTCATATAAACGATTGTGGCATCTTCATCCTCCAACATTTGCAGGCGTTCTTCCATTTTTTCTTTACGTTTTTCAAAGAAAGTTGGCTTAAACAAATCCGAAGGAGAACGTTGCAATGGATGATGAATTGCCAACGAATCAGTATCAAAAATTATATCCCAAAACAACAAACCGAACAGACTCCGCCAAAGGTGATTTTCGGTAAATTCTGCCTTCATATTTCTGTTTTGGTAATAATCAATTACGCCAAATTCTACCTGCCGTTTCCAAGATATTGGAATCGTGATAGATTCTGAATTTTGTAATTGTTGGGTTACAGCTTTTTTGGACTTCTTTTTCAGTAAAATTGCCTCAATTCTATTCAAATAATCTTCTGCAAAAAACTGTTCCGTAGCATTTTGAGGTTCGGCTAAAATGACTTCGCACAAGGCTTTTGCTTCTTCTTGATTCTTTTGCTTATCCAAAATCCTGACCTGTCGCTCTCGTGAGGGCGATTCTTCGGTGAGTCTGAAAACGGTGAGAGCTTCGTCTAAGGATTTCTTTTTTTCTAAGTATAAAGCTACTCGTAAAGAGAACGTTCCGTAGGTTGCGATGGCGATTTCGGAAAGTCCTTTTCGATGTTTTTCGGTCCAATCCATGAACCAATTATAAATATCAAGTATCTCAATATCAGCTTGTTGCATTAAATAAAAATCCTCACGGGCGAGGCTCACTTTTAATTTATCTTCTACCTCCTGACGAGTTTGGAAGTACGCCACCATTTTATCTTCATCAAATTTTTCGTAGGACTGAAAACCCAAATCACGGGTTACAAATTCGGTCATATCGCCGTGTCGAGAGCCAAAGAAAAGGAATTTGAGCATTTGTACTTCCGTTTCTTTCTGCACCCTCACGAGCGAGTGCGGGAGTCCGTGAATGTCTGAATAATCTTCGGAATTGAGGAGGTAAATTGTCTCTTCCCAATTACCAACTGCCAAGAGCCAATCCAAGACTTCTTCCTTCTTCAAAGATGCCTTTCCACGGGTTTCGAGGTTGAGCATTTTGGCTAATTCAATCAATTCAGATTTGCTAAAAATATCCAAAACCTCCGCCGCTTCTGTGAGGTGGTTTTCGGAAAGGTGTTCAATAAAATCCTTCTCAATCAAGCCATTTAAGGATTCTGGGATATTTTCTATTTCGGCATATTTCAATTTCTCAGTTCTGAAAAAAGAGCCTGTACGGTTACAGAAACGAATAAAAAGGCATTTTTCATCCTCCGTTAAAGCCTCAAAGTCGGCGAGAAATTGTTGTTCAGTTTCGTTAAGAATATGTTGGTATTTTTTCTTGACAAAATCAATGAGATACTGAAAATAGGTCAAGTAATATTTTGGGGGAAGTTCTATTTTTTCTGGGGGCATGGTTTGGAATTATTTATCACAAAGATATGGAAAAAATAAAGAGGTAGTCATAATATAATATTGACCTATAAAATATGAAGT
>JAYUOX010000330.1:0-9735 GCA_043760595.1 Cytophagales bacterium | reverse complement strand
GACCCGATAATATATCTTTTTTCAATTCAGGAGATAGTAAATTTAACCCTTCCGCAAATTCCGCATCTCGTTTTATGGTCTTTTCACTGACATTATATTGTTTAGAAAGTCGTGCAGATGTTGATTCTTTTTTAGCTGAACCATAAGGGACATTTTGACCCTTATGGTTTTCGACTATATTTTCACTAAAATTTGTACTTTTTAATTCCTTCGAATCATAAGGGACATTTTGACCCTTATGGTTTTCTCCAACATTTTCACTTGAATTTGTCCCTTTTGAATCTTCCGAATCATAAGGGACATTTTGACCCTTATGGTCTTCACGGGAATATTTACCTTTTTCTTTTTTTTCCGTATTATATCTCAAACCCCTTAAATAAGATGCTTGTTCAGGAATTAAATTTCTTCTACCTAACTGATTATCAATCATATAGTCTCTAACTTCCTTTAAAGAATCAAATGAAATTAGATGAATTTTAAAATTTAATTTATGTTTTAAACAAATACCATAGCGGTTGTGTCCATCCACTAAAATATAAACGGCTGACGTTTGCGTAGAAGTTGTGTCCAGAACATTTGCCGTAGTTTGCCAGATTAACAGAGCTTCCCGACAACCTTCTGCAAGAATATTTTTCTCTAATTGATTGGATTCTTCTTCTTGAAGTGGCGGAATGAGGTCACGAAGTTCATCAAGAATAATGATTTGTTGCTTGATTGCTTCATGATTTAAAAGGCTTTGATCTTTGATAATTGAAGTTCCTCCAAAATTACCCATATATTTTTTTTGCATTTTATTTTTATTTATGGGTTAAATAGTTGAACAGAATTCTTTTGCTAAACTCAAATAATCAGTAGCTCCGTTAGAATTATTATCGTAATCAAAAATATTAATTTGTGATATTTGTGATTCTTTCAAAGCAACGTTTATCCTGATTTGTGTATTATAAATCTTAAAATTATTCAAAGACTGATTCACGTATTCAATCATATCACGATGTACTTTCAACCGCTTATCAACCATCGTTAAAACGATTCCTTCTACCACTAATTCTGGGTTGATGCGTTCTCTGACTTGGGAAATGCGTTCAAATAAATTATTAACACCTTTCATAGCAGATACTTCTGGTTGGAGCGTAACTAAACATCCATTAGAAGCAACCAAAGCTGAATTGGTAAAAATGTTAAGTGCTGGTGGACAGTCAATCAGAATATAGTCATATAATTCTCTAAGCGGATTTAGTTTATTTTTTAATTGATTAACCCCGCCAACTGCTTGTACGAGTTCTAAATCAGCGTAAGCCAATTCTAAATCACTGGGAGACAAATGATAATTTTCTCCTATTATAACAACGGGTAAATCTTCGTTTTTTAAGAGAGCATTCACCACTTGTTTTTCAGGATTATCAATACCGAGCGATTGTGATAAATTGCCCTGAGAATCCATGTCAACCAATAAAACTTTAAACCCTAAATTGACCAAAGCCTTACCCAGATTGATAGTTGTGGTTGTTTTTCCAACTCCTCCTTTATGATTTACAATTGAAATTACTCTCGCTTTTTTGTATAAGGATTCATTATACCCGTATTTTATCAATATCGGATAAAGTGCATTGAGATGTTTTGAATTAAGAATTCTATCTCCACCAAGTGCTTTTGCTAAGGTGCTATTTGGAAGTCCTGCCTCTTTTTCGAGAATGGAAATTGATAATGCTGGATTTCTGCGAAGAAATAAAATGGTTTTATCGTGAGATAGCATAATTATTAGCTTTATTTGTCATAAAATTATGGCAAATTTTTTATATTGTCAAATATTTTATACAAAAATTCTCAAATTTTACTTTCTTAATTTATTTTTCTAAATTATTACAGGAGGTTATTACCCTTGATAAACATTCATTTTAAAAAATATGTCTTAAAATTAAGGCAAATAAAATGAAATGTCAATTTTATAAGACAGTAAATTTTCAAAAAGAAACAGTTCATTACAGAAAGAAGTTAGGAGTAATTATAACAATTTTAGGGAGGGTTTTATTTGTAAAATTTAAGGATTGTGCAAATAACAACTTACCTGTAACTCCCATTTTCTGTAAAAAATAACGAAATTATAAACTACAAATCACTAAATTACAGCGAAGCAAGATGAAGTTTATGTGTACATATATGGGTTCAGCGACACATTCTGGGTGAACGCACCACGATATGGCTGTAACTATCTGTAAAACAGCAAGTTATATCAAATCATCTTTGTCAATTTGAAAATCAAACATTGCCTGTAAATCCTGTTCTAATTCGTCTCTATGCTGTGATTCATCAAAGTCAAATTCTCCCGTAGCGGCGGCCGCTTGAAAATTGAAGTGTTCCCAAGCAACCGTTGAAATGTCTGGTATCGTTTTAAGTATTTCCTTTCGTTCATTTGGACTTGCTCTCACAATGGAACGTGTCAGGAATAGGTAGTTCCAACAAATAACAACATTTTCTAAAAGCCTCTTACAGCCCTCCATGACTAATAATTCCTCTTTATTAGCATAGATAATTTGCCCATTATTACCAAACGAAATAGCATCGCTTAATCCGTGGAAGCTCTCAATTTTGACTAATTGCTGATGAACTCGCTGTCTCATTACTTCATCATCCATGTATCGAAGAAGGAAAATTGTGCGAACCACCTTCCCCAACTCTTTGAGAGCTAAATAGAGCGGATTTTGTAGAGCGTAGGACCAGGTCGCCGGAGCGATTGAGCCTTTTGAGTATTTGAGAAGGGACAGTATGTTTTAACTTGATACTGACAACCAAACGCAAAATATTGTCCCGACTGGGCGTCCCCATTGTTCTTCAATAATTTTGGTGTTTATGTTAGCTCCTGCGTTGATAATATAATCTTGTTGTTGTTCAATTTTCATGCCTGTAATGCCATGTAATTTTTGTAAATAAAACTCTTTTATTCTCGGCTGAAAATCAATTCCGAGCAAATAAGTCAGTGCAAAAATGGGGTCGGTTGAGCCGTGAGAATCGGTTGAATGAATATCAGAATCTACCACATCATTGTGCATCAATCCATTGAGAACATATCGCACGGGTGACCCCGCACGCTTCACGGTCAGAGGCACTAAAAGCTAAACCGTGGAAAACTTGGTGAGCATCACTAATGAAAGAGTAAATAGAAATCGCAACGGCGAACCGTACCTTTTTCTTTGCCAAAATACTTGAATGAATAGTTTGCATGGATTGAGTCCAGTAACACATCAAATTTCTGACCGTCACTGGATGTATGGGTTATATTTGGGTCTTTTTTAAAGAGCTTATGAATCATCATGCGGTTTATAATGGCTATAACTCTATCATTAGCTTTCTGTAAGTTGCTGGATGTTAGATAGTTATTGGCAGTTGTTTCAGTACTATTCGGTGATATATTTCTGGTACTCTTTTCCATTCTACCGATGCCCAAGTTACATCCATAAGCCATCAATGTTGCAAAAATCAGCCTTTCTTCGGGTTGCTTTCTAACATTTTGAAGCCTAAATGACTCCAATGATGAAGTAAATTCACTCACCCTATTCACCGTCTGCATTGCCTCAAATAAAGAAATAAATCTATCATTAGGGTAAAGATTTGGAGGGTCAATTTGTGACTCTTCTCTGGTCGGAGTTTTAAATTTTAGTTTTCCATTTTTACGTTTTTCTAACCAAAGATTCTCGCCATTATTGATTCGGTCAAAAGTATGATTAAAGCAATAAGTAAGGCTCTCTTGCAATTGGTCTTGAATAGTTTGCCAGCTCTCTAAATGCCTTAGATTTGCTCGCTCCATCAAAGTTATTTTCTGTTCTTGCCATGTCTTTTCATCTATCAAATAGGTGTCCAATGATTTGTATTCATGGGATGTTGTTACAAAAACTGCCCCCGTTTTCAATCCTTTGCTCAAATGACGAGCCAACAAGGATTTATACAAACTAATTTGCACCTTTCCGTCTTTATCCACTACCGCTTTCCGCTCGTTAGGTTTTAAGAAAGCAATAGGTATATTTCCTGTTAGATTTCCTTCTTTCTTCTGATAAAAATCAATGGCTTCTTGCAATACTTTTTGACCTGAAAAAGATAAATACCTGAGCATATCCCCCACTTTCATCTGCATCTTTTGAGACCCCGCAGCTATTTGGATAAAATAGCCTTCATCCGCATCGGCGGTCCGATTGGGTTTGTCGAGTCGTTTGTAGGTATAATTTCTTAACCGCAGGAAGTAGTCTAATAAAATCTTCGGTGGTATTTTCTCGTAATCCATTGGCAATTGTTTTTAGTTTTTCGGGTTCTGTATGATTCAATCTCAGCACAATTTTCTGCATATTTTCTATCAATTCTCCGTGTAAAAGATAGCTTTCAAGAATAGGAACAAGTTGCTCAATATTGGCTTCTTGTTCCTTTTGACGTTGTATTTTGTAAGTTTTCTCGCATAAATTGATATTTTGTTCAACCGCTTTGGTAAAGGTTTGTGTTAAAACATCACTCAGATAAAAATACTGGTATTGGATAAAACAGATTAGGTATAGATTCCGATTTTTCCAATGTTTAACTTGTGGACTTCTTGACCGTAAAACTTGTATAGCTAATTCTTCTACAAAATTATCACTCAATTCAAGAGCCTTTAAAATCGGCAAAAGCCGTTCATAAAGACCTTTGAGAGAACGTAAATCAGCTACATTTTCCCGTATCACTTTTACGCCCATTAGTTCAGATTTTACCCTCAATTTGGTGAGTTTGAAAGGTGAATTTTGAGCGGCAGTCTTCTGATTATCAGGTAGATATTGTTCAAATAAATCTGTTAAAAGTACCTGTAATTCAGGGGTTAAATGTTGCTCAAAATGAGCTTG
Source organism: Cytophagales bacterium (assembly GCA_043760595.1). Taxonomy (GTDB): domain Bacteria; phylum Bacteroidota; class Bacteroidia; order Cytophagales; family Spirosomataceae; genus Arcicella. Next base: position 4,873 of record JAYUOX010000330.1, on the reverse strand, counting down.
AATTTGGGTTTTGTAGTTATCCCGTGCCTGATTAATCATCGAAGCAAACACGCCATAATTGGGAACCGAGCGTCGGTCGCTTCAAAATAATGTTCTCGGATAAAATGAGCCAAGCTACCAAACACTAAATGTAACTTTATCTGACGCTTTACTAAATGGGTGGCTTCTTGAAAACACAATTCCCGTACCTCACCCGAAAATGGAAAAATCCCAAAGCCCTTCAAAATTAGCTCCTGGTGTCGAAGGCGAGAGTTACGGTGGTAAGCATTAATGGAAACTTCATCTCGTTTGATTTTTAATCGGCGACAGACGGATTCTATGTCTTTATTATGAAAAGTATTTGGTTCAAAAAACCGTCCTGCGGCTCTGAAATAGCCAACCTGCAAAGCAAACATCACTTTGTTATTTGATAAAGCTAAATGTTTGATTGTTTTAGTAGCCCAAGAAGGTATATTGAAAAATATTCTTCTCTGGGAAGTATCAAATATGGGTGGAGTTTCAAATTCTTTGCGAGTAGCATCGTCTAAAACGGCACGTAAAGTTGGCATGGGATGGATAAAATAAACCCACATATTCTTTACTTTTTTTATTTGCCGAAAAAGTAATTGAAAATGTAGTATTTTGAGTAAAATAATTGTGTTAATAAATCAAAGTTAAATAAGTTCAATCCTAAATGAGTATTTTTACACTTTTAATCATCAAAAATCTTTTGACCTCAATTTTATGCTAATAGGATATGCCAGAGTTTCAACCATTGACCAAAATACGGACCTGCAAACTGATGCCCTGAAATTAGCGGGCTGTCAGAAAATATTTATTGACAAAATCAGCGGGGTAAAATCTGACCGCCCTGAACTCAATAAATTAAAAGAGCAACTCAGAGAAGGAGACACGCTTGTTGTTTGGCGGCTTGACCGCTTGGGTAGAAGCCTAAGAGATTTGATTGATTGGATGAATTACCTTGAAAATGAGAAAGTAATGTTGAAATCATTGCAAGAAAGCATTGATACGGGGAATCCAACGGGAAAACTAATTTTCCATATTTTCGGAGCATTATCAGAATTTGAGAGAAATTTAATCGTAGAAAGAACCAATGCGGGCTTAAAAGCTGCCAGAGCAAGAGGAATAAAAGGAGGGCGAAAGCCAAAATTGGATGCAGCCAAACAAAAAACGGCACAAACCATGTACGATTCCAGGAATCACACTATCAAAGAAATTTGTGAAACCTTGAAAATAACGAAGCCTACTTTGTACAAGTATTTGAAGAGATAATTTTAACTGGAATTATAATCTGAGACAAACCCTATCGAAAAACAAGATGATTTGTTGTAATTTACTGTATTACAGGTAGTTATGAACATTTCGTGGTGCGTTCATTTACTACTGGACATACAGGATAAAAAATGGTTTAAAAACTGAATAGACTTCCGTAACTTGTTTGCTACCAAACAAAAACCAAGTTACCTTGAAGTCCAATCCAGTTGTATGTCAATTTAGTGAGTATTTTTTAGATTTTAGAGAATCTCTGATAGAAAATTTATTGCTCGTTTGTAACGCCATCATTATCTCTCGCTCAACTAATTTGAGTGTAATGAAAGATTATTTACCCCAACTCTTAGAAAATGAACAAACCGTTTCATGTTCTCATTACAAACGCTTGATAAGGTTTTTCAATATTTCCGATTCCGCCAGCAATATACTCATTGATTGCATTTTGGGAATGATTTATAAAACCCTCTCAGAGAGCGTTAAATACCTTATTTTGGATGGGACACAATGGAAAAGAGGTGAAAAATGCGTTCACTTATTGACTTTATGTATCGTTTATCATGGTATTGCTATTCCCATTTACTGGCATCAGTTAAATAAAAAAGGGGGACATTCTTCCGAAGAAGACCGACAAAAACTTTTTACCGAAGCCTGTGAACGTTATCAACTTTCTGGTAAAATTTTACTGGCAGACCGTGAATTTATCGGTGAAAAATGGCTATCATTTTTGGTAAGTAAAAAAATAGATTTCATTATCCGAATGAGTAAAACTTGCTACAAAAAACCCATTTCAGAGTCTTTGGGCTTCGTCTATTCCAAATTGGAGAAAATGGCACTGAAAGCTAAAAAAACTAAGAAAAGTGTTATCAAACAGTTCCAAATGAAAGGTAACACCTACTCAGTAGTAATTGTCAAAAATGATAAAGATGACCCCTTAGAACCGTTGATGTATTTTATCTCTACCCTTCAAGATAAAACAGAAATATTAGATGGGTACAGGATCAGATGGCAGATAGAAATTTGCTTTAAACACTTGAAATCCAACGGGTTCAATCTTGAAGACTTGAATTTTCGTCAAGATTCTAAAATCTGTTTAATGGTCGCTCTGGTAGTCATGGCGTATGTTTTAAGCATTCAACACGGACTTGAAAATAAGGTTGAGAAAAAGAAAGTCTATAAAAATAAACCGTCTCGGTTGGCAATTTCTTATTTCAGACAAGGGCTTTCGATAGTCAAAGCTAAGGTTTGGTCTTTGAGAATGTTTATTGGCGTACTAAACGATATTTTTAAAAATGCTGACCAAGGAAAACTCCTGTATGTCCAGTAGTAAAGGAAGTTTGCCCCAAATTTAAGTAACTCGCCATTACTTAAACCGCTATCTGAATTATTGGCACAAGGCACTGACATTCGATTAGAAAATGGAGAATTGGTTTTACCGCCCATCAAGGCTGATGAACTTAGTGATTCTACCAAACGATTAAGGGAGCAAGTAAATTTGAGACTTCCCAAAGTTGGTTTAGTGGAGATTATACGGGAGGTGGACTCTTGGGTAACTTATACCAATGAACTTCGGGACGGAGATTCTTCTCGAAATTCAGAACGAGACTCTTTATTATACGCTGCACTAATGGGCAATGGCTGTAATATTCCTTTGGCAGATTTAGCACGTTCTTCGGATTTAGATTATCAAGCCTTGTGGTGGGTTGCTAACAATCATTTTAGCGATGAAAATGTTAAAAAATCCAACAATATTGTTGTGAATTTCCTGCATAAACAGTGGCTCAGTGAATATTGGGGCGATGGAACACTATCATCATCCGATGGGCAAAGATTCCCTACCAGTGGCAAAATACGCAATGCAAGCTCTATCGTAAAGTATTTTGGATTTGGGAATGGCGTTACTTTTTATACGCATACCTCCGACCAATATTCTCAATATGGTTCAAAAGTGATTACTTCAACCGAACGGGATGCGACATACGTTTTAGATGAAATCTTAGCCAATGAAACTGATTTGGAAATTTTAGAACACGCAACTGACACGCATGGATATACCGATTTACTTTTTGCGTTCTTTAACTTGGTAAACAAAAAACTTATTTCACGACTCAGAGACCTTAAAGGGCAAAGACTTTGCAAAATCAAATCAAGTACCAATAATGAATACAATGAATTAGAATATCCGCCACTTAAATTCACGGGTACGGTCAATATAGATTATCTAAAAAAGAACGCCCATGAGTTACAAAGAGTATCGGCATCGTTACAAACTGGAACGGTAACTGCCTCATTATTAATGAATAAGCTACAAGCATATCCAAGACAAAACAACTTAATGTACGTCTTACAAGCCTACGGACAGTTAGAGAAAACGGTATTCATCTGTAATTATTTGCTGATACCTCCCATGAGAAAAAGAATAAATCGGCAACTCAATAAAGGAGAACAGTTACATAATTTAAGGTCTTATTTGTGGTTTGGTAGCGATGGATTTATTCGTAAACAACAAGAAGCCGAACAACAAATTACAGCGTACAGTCTCACTTTATTAACCAATATTGTAATGGCTTGGAACACCGTTTACATTCAAGAAATCCTTAAAGAACTCAAAGAAGAAGGGTACGAGGTCAATGAAGAAGACTTTGACCATATTTCACCTGCCGTTTTTGAGCACATTAATCGCTTGGGAAGATGCAATTTTAAGGACGAAATCAAACTGGAAGAGAATGGATTACGAGCTTTAAGAAAGCCTAAGAGTGGGTTTGGTTTTAAGAAAAACTAATTTATTAGTTAAAAACCGTAAATTTTCGCACAAATGTTATGAGAACCTCAAATTGAAGAGATAATTTTGACAGTCAGAAACTCAACCGCACTCACTTGGAAGCATATCAACTTTATTGGTGAATACGACTTTACTAATTTGCTGAATAACAACGAGTTACGATTTAATATGGAGAAATTGAAGGCTTGGAATTATCAAAAACTATTAGAAATAAAATTGCCTCAAAGTGTTGATAATCAATAGATTACAAGGCTTATTTTATTTTAGGACCAAATGGTGATTTCAGCCCTTAACCGTGAGAAGTTTTATCAAAACTCGAAAAATTGGTTAATGGCAAAAGAATATTTATTTGTGAAGGCTTTGAGAATCGTTCAAACGTGATTTTGTTCAACTCGAAAAATTCTGAGAAAGTCGTGGGAAATTTTTGACTTTTCTTTAGTTGCAACCAATAATAGTTACGGGAGTACATAAAATCAACAAAAATCATCTTGATAATTGGCAATCGTTACCAATTATCAAGATGATTTCGTTCAAAATATCCTAAAATCCAATGTTCAATTTTGCACTTATACTACCAAATTTTAAAACCCCATTGGTTTGATACGCTACGTTTTTAGCAATACCTGTACCATTCAAGGTTACAGTATGATTACTGTCAATAATTACGTAATCTCCCAATTGTGGTACTTGAAACCCTATCCAAGTTGAATTAGATTCCCAATTCCCAGTTTGCTGACTGATGACTAAATTTGCCGTTGCTAATCCTTGAAACTCATACGCTCCCATATCCACCCGTCTTCCTAAATATCTTCTTAAATTTCC
>JAYUOX010000329.1:0-3409 GCA_043760595.1 Cytophagales bacterium | reverse complement strand
GACGAAACTTGGATTAATTGGACAGAACCCACCAACATCGGCGAACCCATCAATACCGACCAATACGATGCCTATTACACCATCTCGGCGGCGGGCGACTATGCCTATTTTATTTCGAGTAATAATTCTGTCGGAAAGAAAGATATTTTCCGTTTAAAAATAGACCAACCCAAACCCGTAGAAACACCACCAACGACCACTTCACCAATGGCAGGAGGGGAGAAAAAGCTCGAACCAGAGAAACCAAAAGACATAAAATCTGAACCTGTGGTATTGGTTTCGGGTAAAGTGATTGATGGTAAAACGGGCAAAGTACCACTGAATGCCCAAATCATTTACGAAGATTTAACCAATGGAAAGGAATTAGGCGTTGCCACTCCCGACCCAATCACGGGGATTTATAAAGTGGTTTTGCCCTACGGAAAAAACTATGGAATTACCACCAAAATAGAGGGCTACGTAGGAACATCTCAAAATATAGATTTGAGCAAGATTACAAACAATAAATATCTCGAAATAGAAGGAAAAGACATGACCGTAAAACCCGTAGAAGTGGGCGTAAAGGTCGAAATGAACAATATTTTCTTTGAATTTGGTAAGGCAGAACTCAAATCAGAATCATTTCCAGAATTGAACCGTATTGCCACATTTTTCAAATCAAATACTAAAATCGTTTCGGAAATTAGTGGACATACTGATAATGTAGGTTCCGATGAAGTAAATAACAAACTCTCACAAGAACGGGCAGACGTGGTACGTAAATACCTCCTCACACAAGGCGTACCAGTCGAAAAACTTACAGCAAGAGGTTACGGTAAAAATAAACCAAAAGTAGCTAATGATACTCCTGAAAATCAAGCGATCAATAGACGGGTTGAGTTTGAGATTTTGAAGAATTAAAGCGGTTCTTTCTTGATATACCTACAATTTCCAATTTTTCTGTAATTTTACTTCATGGCAAAAGATATTTATCATCAAATCGTTAAAGAAGCATTAGAGAAAGATGGTTGGCTAATAACACATGACCCTTATTTGTTGAATCGAAATTCTAAGAGTAAACCTTATGAAATAGATTTAGGGGCAGAGAAAATACTCATTGCAGAACGAGGCGTTGAACATATTGCAGTCGAAATCAAAAGTTTCTTAGGTTCTTCCGTAACTTATGATTTTCATGCCGCCTTTGGTCAATACGGTATTTATAGATATTTTTTAGAAACCAAAGACCCCGATAGAAAACTATTTTTAGCGGTGACAGAAGAAGTTTATCAAAGTTTTTTCAAAGATATTGACATCGAAAAGCTCTGTATTCACTTCAATATAAATCTAATTATTTTCGATTCTGAGCATAAAAATATCACACAATGGATAGAAAGATAAAGAAATATCAGAAAATTTTAACTGATTTTTTAGTGGCTGAATCTATCTCCAAAGATTTGGGGACTATTGAATTGCAGGTAGTTACTGATTTTAAGAATAACCATTTTCAATTAGTTGAAACGGGTTGGTTTGAGAAACGTTTTATCTATCAAGTCGTATTTCATTTTGACATAAAACCCAATGGTAGAGTCTGGATTTTGGTCAATAATACCGACACGTTAGTTGCCGAGGAGTTAATCAAAAAGGGCATTCCTTCTACTGATATTGTATTGGGTTTTCACCCTGCCCATGCACGGCAATATACTGGTTTTGCGGTGGCTTAGGTTTTGGAAAGTAAGCACCTTTTCAAGTGATTTTAATTCATAATTAATTAAAAATCAAATACTTGTGTTGCTAATGTACGAAGTTTGATGGGGACACCAGCCACGGAGACATAAGAAAGGCTAAAAACTTTGGCAAGGTTTTAGCGAATAAATTGATAGTTTCAACCAAATAAATTAATCATGAAAAAGCATTTTACTATTCTTTTTTTTCTTTCAATTATTCTACATTTTCAAAGTCAAGCACAATTAAAGTGGGGGTATCGTGTAGGGCTTGGCTCGGCAATTAATAGTTTTAATGGTAGCATTACCACGTCTAAAAGTTTATTGAGTTATCATTTAGGTATCGTAAACGAAACGCCTATTGCTGAGAAGTTCGCCATTCAGCCTTCGGTTTTATACATCAAAAAAGGATATGCGGGGGCATTTACGAGTTATCCAATACATTACATAGAAGCACCTGTACTACTTACCTACAAGCCTTCCACTACATTTCAGTTAGGTATTGGTCCAGTTTTCAGTTTTCTGTTAAGTAGTTTTTCAACGAGGACTAAAAATTTTGATTTTGGAGCTAATATTTCGGGAGCATACTATGCAAGTGAAAGAACAGCATTAAGTTTAAATTACACATTTAGTTTAGGCAGCATTAATGAGTCAGGCTCAGATATGAGGAATAGAGTAATCAATTTTTCAATAATCAGATTTGTAGATTTGTCTGGTTTACATGATGCAATTCGTTTTTAATCCATCACGATTTTATTGATTAAGAGTTTTTATTCCCAAAATAATCAGAGATTTAACGTCATAATCTCCAATTGCCCCAAACCTTTTCCCCAAAAAATCAGTTAATTTTACAGATATTATTCTCGCCACGAATGGCTTTTGATTCTTCGGAGTCAAGCGATTCGTGGCTATTGTTGTTGTCTAAATTTCAAGTTATTAAGTTGTTAAGTTGTTAAAACTCGCTACCTTAATAACTTAGAACTTAAAACTTAATAACTTAAAAAATGCTCGTTAAAGATTTCCTTACCCTCTATCGTGAAGACGGCTTCGTGCAGACGATTATAGAGCAAATAAAACGTCCGATTGAACATCCGCATATCCAAATCAAAGGACTTGTCGGTAGTTTAGATGCGGTGATTGCCTCCGCCATTTTCCTTCAAAATCCTAAGCAAACGCATCTTTTCGTACTTTCTGATCGTGAAGAAGCAGCTTATTTTATTAACGATTTACAGAATTTGGTAGGAGAGGAACACGTGCTTTCTTTCCCAATGTCATACAAGCGTGCCTACGTGTATGAGGAGGTGGATAACGCCAATGTACTGATGCGGGCGGAAGTTTTGAACAAATTAAATAACGCCGTTGAGGGCTTACTGTTAGTGTCATATCCCGAAGCACTTTCCGAAAAAGTGATCAATAAACGTTCTTTGTCGAAGAATACTTTTACGGTTACGGTCAATGAAAAATTGGACACAAACTTCTTGGGGGAAGTCTTAGCAAGTTATGATTTTGAGAAAACCGATTTTGTCTATGAGGCGGGGCAATATTCCATTCGTGGAGGAATTGTGGACGTGTTTAGTTATGCTAACGACTTGCCTTATCGCATTGATTTGTTTGGCGATGAAGTGGAAAGTATCCGAACTTTCGACCCTGAATCTCAGCTTTCGATTGAGTCCGTTTCCAGAATCAATATCATTCCAGACGTTCAAAAC
>JAYUOX010000328.1:0-9744 GCA_043760595.1 Cytophagales bacterium | reverse complement strand
TGCTTGGAACGGTGCAAAATGCTTTTTTGGGTTGGAGTAATATTACGCAGAATTTTATTACGGGGGGCAATAGTGGATTAGTGCAAACGGCATTAGTGAGTAAGCGAACTTTTGGGAGTTTGGCAATTAATCCTCCTACTACTAATGTGCCTGTTTTAGTGGTTAGCCCTGTGAATCCGACAATTGGGCAGAGTATTACTTTAACGGCTTCGGGGTGTGATATAGGGTTTACTAATCATTTTTACAGCGGCTCTACATTGTTAGGGACTGGTAACCAATACATTACGACAGCAACGAGCGGAGCTTCATATTATACAAAATGTGTAAGTACGTGCGAATCGGCTGGTGTGGCTGTTACTGTTACAGTTGGGAGTAGTAATACTTGTTCAGACGGTTTGAGCAAGCCCGTGGCTTCGGGAGGAATAGTTGGTAACGTAGAATACGGGGCTCCACTCTGCAATGCAGTTGAAGGATTTGCCCTGAATACCTCAAATGCAAGCCAGATTGTTACTGTAGATATATATATAGGGGGTTTTTATGTGGGTTCGACAGTGGCTAATCTTGGACCTAATCCAGATGGGTCTGGAGTAAGACAAGATTTGATTAATGCTTTTGGGGCAGATTTTGGCATGAAGAAGTTTCATTTTGATTTGCCAACTGCAAGTAATTTTTGGTGGAAAAACGGGACAGATAAGACTTTGACAGTCAAGTTTGGTGGAACGAAAACTAGTTTACCTACTGCACAACCAGGTGGATATACGATTAATTGTTTGGGTAGTGGCTCGGGAATTTGTAATTAATAATTTCTAAAATAATTAAAATGAAAAATACATTCAAAATATTTTTGTTAGCTATCATATCGTTGATGACTAACTTTTCAAACGGGCAAATTCAGCCTAACAATACCCGTTATTTGGCTTATGCCGAGGTTTATCCGTATACAATAGATGTAGTTGATAATATTCAGACGGCTAAAAATTTCGGTTGTAATGCGGTCAATTTGACGATTGATTATCGTTCTGCCAACGGCTTTAATCCGATTCCTAACTATTGGGCAAAGATTGGTGCTTGCATGGCAAAAGCTAAGAGTCTGAATATGAAGATTGGTATTCGGGTGTTGGTTGATAATTCTTGTTTGACTTCAACACTTGGCGACCCCAATAATAATTATCCCCAGATTTGCGATGACATTAATCCGCAAGAGAGAATGATAGGAAAACTATTGAACGGGACGGAATTAGTGCATCAACAGGCGGCTGGACGATCACCGACAAACGCTGATGAATATGAACAACGAGTAATGATTTCGTTGGCTTCTGTAACTCAAAAAAATAGGATTACGAGTTTTACCAATGAGATTTTGGACCGCTACAAAGTAACCTACGGAAATGATATTTTGTGGATGAACGTTGCTTATACTTCGGAACAGGAAGGGGGGTTTCCGTATTTTACCGATAAAGGCAACGGCGGAGATGTTTTGTTTGATTATTCTGCCCCGATGGTGAACGGATTTCGGGCTTGGTTACAGACTAAATATGTGAACATAGCGGCTTTGAATGCGAAATGGGCGAGTAATTTTGTTTCGTTTACTGATCCAAGTTTGATGCCAAAACTTCCGACTGGTATATTCAAAAGTGCTTTTATGGGAAATGACGGCAAGGATTGGTGGACTTATCGGACGAAGGTTATACGAGATGCTACGGAGATTTTTGCTACGACGGTAAGGTCTCAGGCTTCGCAGATTAGGGTAATTACGGATTATGGGTCGGTGTATGATGTGTTGAGTTTGCGTAGAGGTACGTATAATTTCAAGGACATTAATGCCAATAGTGACGGGATGAAAATCAATGATGCCCCATATTACGACCACCGTTTTGCTGTGGATTTAATGCGGTCAAATTTGCCTGGCAAATTCATTGCCAATGAGGTAGAATGGAGTGCAGGGCAAAGCGAAAATGGGTTTCGACAATTTGGGGAGTGTTTCAACCATGGGGCGAATTGGGTTAATATTTTTCAATTCAAGAAAATGGTTGATGCGGGTTTGGGTTCACAGTTATTGAATGTAGCGAATACTTATTTGGGTTCGGCGGTACCGACTATTTCACCCACGCAAACAGCAACGTTTAATTTGTCTTCGATGCTAAACAGCGAAGGGTGTAGTTTTGTGCCAATTGGAGCAAATCAGGCTTATGTAGAAACGAATAATTGCGAGGCAAATAATAATTGGAAGGCTAAATTTAGTATTAGCAATTCACCCGTGAATTTGGTGATGGTGGATGATATTACAGAGACTATAGCGGTTGTGACTCCGCCAAATACGGATGGATGTAATGTTTCTATTCCTACGGGTGTTACGGCGAATCCGCTTACGATTGTTTCGGGTGGGTCAGCTACGTTGAGTGGCAACTGCCCATTTGGAAGTACGATTGTCTATAATTCTTTGAATGGCTCTACTATGGTAGCACCAACGGCTACCACGATTTACACGGCAAAATGTGTGGCGGTTTCGGTTAGTTCGGTGAGTAGTAACGTAATTACGATTAGTCCAGGTATTATTCCGCTCATAAATATTCCTGAAAAAGTTTTAGTTTTAGGTAATTCATTTGTTCATCACCCAGCCGTTGCCTCGCTGGGTTGGGCGGGAGATTGGGGGATGGCGGCATCTTCTTCAAACACCGATATGATGCAAAGACTAAGAAACCATTATACGAGTCTAAATTCTTCTAATATTGTTTTAGGCAACAATATTTTTAATTTTGAAAATAACTTTGCCAGCATTGTTCCTGCTAACGATAACTTATTAGTTTCTATCAGAGATGCCCAAAATTGGACAACAATTATACTGAGAATAGGCGAGAATGTTAATGAGCAAAATGGATATAATTCAGCAATCTTCAAACAAAAATGCCTTGAATTAATCAATTTCATAAAAAATGGGAGGAATGGCGTAAAAGTAATTATAACAAATTGTTTTTGGTCGAATGCTATAAAAGATGCTGATTTGCAATCCCTTGCAGCTACAAATAATTTTCCATTTGCTTCACTTTCAGGGCTTTACGCATTTGGCGGAGCAAATACTGGGTGGGTGGGTTCTCCTAATGCGGCAGTCTTGAGTGATGCAAATGCTGGGGTTCTGAACCATCCTAACGATGCTGGAATGTTAGCGATTGCTAACAGGATAATTGCAGTAATTTCACAATAAAAACAAAACATGACAACTCCAACGCCAATAATTCAAATAAATTCAGCAACTGAGATAAAGTGGATGAATGCACCTGTTAATCCCGACCCAATGGGATTAAATTTTTCGGTTCGTGTTGATATTTACAAGGGGACTTCTTTTCTTAGGAGAGAAGACATTTTTGCAGTTGCTGACTTAGTTCTATCTAATTTGGCAAGCGGAGATTATAGTATCAAATTTAGAATCGGATGGGACAGTGATCCAGATTCTGAATTTTCAAATATTGTAAGTTTAGTTTCGCAAGCAAGTGCCAAACCTACAGTTACATCACACGATGACGAAGTTATCAATGGTATAGCAAATATTGTTTTGGGGGGGGTGTTGGGTGCAGAAATGTATTATACCAGAAATGCCGAACAACCGCAATATATCGGCATTGTTGGAGCGAACGGTGTAAAAAATTATTCTCATTCGATTGGGGGTTCGTATAAGTATTTTCAGATTGAAACGGGCAAAAGTCAGAGTGAATTTACGAATACGATACAAATAGTTGATGCTACAATAACTCAAATTATAGATTATTATTTGGACAGTTTTGAGGCTTGTAGTGTGCTAACCGCCAATATCGAATTTGGTTCGAGTGCGATAAATGATGCCAACACGGCAACCGACTGGACGCAGGATTTAGTAATAACAAAAGATATAAGTTTAGTGGCAGATTCGACATTTTTTTGGATTAGAGATAAAAATAATCCTGCTGCGATATCGGCAGTATTTGAAAAATTATAAAAAAAATATGACCCGTACAATCACTATTTTAATGCAAAATGAGGCGGGGGAAAGAGTCCCCCCGCCTTTATCGTACGTTTTTGGGCTATCGTTGTCAAATGATTTTTTTCCTGAATCATATCAAGAAATAAACAGATTTATTATTGAAAAATCAGGAATGTACTACATTTTTTTTAAAAAAGCTGGATTTGTTCAAGACTTGAATAACGTGTTGAGTTTTTTGATAGAAGATGCTGCTCCGATTATTTTACCTCCCTACCCTACCCCCCCCGTTGTCCTTTATCCACCCACAGATTCGGGTGAAATTCAACCTCAATTACTACGTAGTGCTATCAATGTTGTGCGTGATGGACAGAATAAATTTACCGTACCGCAGCAATCTATCTCGGGGCAGACAACTTTATTAATTAATGCTGAACGCTATTATGAGAATATAAGCTTTAGTCTTAATGCTGACAGGACACAAATTATCTGGTACGACATATTCAAAATTGATACGAACGATGTGGTAGCGGTTGAATATTTAGCAACATTATAACCAACAACAAAATGTTAAACGGTAAGAGTAAAATTAAACAGATTGAAGGCTTAGAAGGCATCATTCAAAATCTGATAAACCATGACGGGCTTTTAGACACCGCAGTGGGAAATATTCAGATTGGAATTCCTACGCTTTTGGGTAAAGTGGCACAAATTCCTTTCACGGATGCCGCAGGTGTAACGGTGGTGAGAACGTTGGACCTCAGTACGATTGATCACGATATTAATATTGCGAGTGCTTCCATTGCACCTAATTCGTTTGACATCACCATCACGGAAACAGACGGTTCGGAGAGTGTAGTACCCCTTAAAGTCTTGTTTGACAAGTATTATGATGAAGTTATCAAGCCTATCCTTGACGCAAAAGCCTCTCAATCTTCTGTTGATGCCTTAGCAGGTCGTGTTACAACGGTTGAAGGTGCGATAGCTTCAAAAGCATCGCAAGCATCTGTTGATACGTTAACAGGACGCATGAATGGTGCCGAACAGGCTATGACGACTGCACAGAATTCGGCTGATGCGGCAAAATCTGTTGCTGATGCGGCGAAGGCTGAGGCTGATGCAACAATTATTGTTATCGCTTCTCAAGAAACTCGTATTGCAACCCTTGAAACTAATCAGATTACGGGTGTGAAAGCGGTAGTTTTGACAGGCGTGGCAACAACTAATGACGGTGATGTGGCAACAGGTGAGGCTTTACCATCAAACATTAAACACATTATTTCGGTGGAAGTGAACGGTGAGTCGGTATTGCACGGAGCGAAGACTAAGGCGGTGTATTTCTCGAAGGATAACGGAGCTACGGCTATCACTTCGGATTTTGGCGGTTCTAAGTTGTATTGGAATAAGACGGTGATTGACTACAACATTGCAAGTGATGATCAGATTGTCGTAGTTGGTTTAGTGTAGTTTTAATCTTAGCGATTGTAAAAGAGCCTATCGGAAACGGTAGGCTCTTTTTTTTTGTCCTTTAATGTGCTTGAATAATAGTTGAGTTTTGGGCTATGAACGGAGGCATTTTAATGGTCGACAAGACCATATACCCAAATATCGAAGAGCATTTGAGTGGTAGAATACTCAACTATTCAGTAGCTCAAAAATTTCGTCTTACCGATGGTAGAGATATTACCATGGTCGAAAACGAAGTTATGAATGTTGAGAATCAAACAACGCTAAATTCTACTGAAAAAACTACACCTGAAAGAGTTGCAATCTTCAATATTAACGGCATGATTCGCCGTGAAAATCTACTCTCAGCCTCAGGACAAAGTATATCCTATTACGGTACTGACTACATAACCGAATACATCAATTATTGCACGAAAGACAAAAGCATCAAGGCAATTATTCTTGATGTGAATTCAGGGGGAGGTTTTAGTAATGCTGTTGCAAACCTCATTGATGCGATAATTCAGTTCAAAAAAACGGGCAGAAAGGTGTATGCTTCCGTGGATATTGCTTGTTCGGCAGGTTATCACCTTATCTCATTTTGTGATCACATTGTAGCTAATTCAAAAGCTTCATTATTGGGTTGCATCGGTACGATGTGGTCGGCAGTAGATTACTCAAAAATGGAGGAAAGAGCAGGCATAAAGCGAATTGATGTAGTGTCTTCACAAACACCTGAAAAAACTGCTGAATTTACGCAAGCCATGAAGGGTAATGCCAAATTGCTCCAACAGAATATTATTGACCCAACGGCTCAAGTATTTATTGATGATGTATTAGCTAACCGAAAAATCAAAAATCAAAGCATTCTGAAAGGGGCTTCGGTCATTGCTGAAAAAGCCATCGAAGTAGGCTTATGTGATGCCATCATGCCCATGAGCGAACTCATAAAAATTGCAATGGGTGAGGGAAAAATTATGGCTACTCCTCAAAATACTTCAAAATCAAAATCAAACATACAACCCAAAAATCAAATGGAAAAGAATCCAACGTTCGACTTCTTCGGGATATTCTCAAAGTCTAAAGCAGGTGAAGCAACTGCAACAGAAGAAGGACAATTGTTATCACAACTTGCTAATGCTCAGAACATTGAAAGCAATTTGAATATGACTATTAATAGCCAAAATACGCAAATTGGCGACCTTCAAAACAGATTAACTGTTGAGACAAATGCCAAAGATGCAGCACTAAATCAGGTAACTGAGCTTACTAATAAGCTGACAGATTACGAAGCTAAATTAGAGAAAACCGCAGGAACACCGCCCCAAACGGCAGTATTAAACGGTACTGAAGTCATTACCGCAGTGCCAGAAGCTGAGACTGTACCAGGCTTGAAAAATGAGATGGAAGGCTTTCAATCAAGACTTTTGAACAAAGTAAACGGCTTTATTTAAAAAGGCACAGCAAGTAACGTAAACAACTCTATTTAAGGAAGTTGTAAAATAAATTTCTGAATTATAATCCGAAAAATAATGTTAAATGTACAACAAATATTAGCCACTTACGGAGACAATTACCGTAAGGGCATCTTGAACCCAGGGGACCTAATCAGACCCTTGTACGACAAATCTGAATGGGATAGCCTATTTACGAAAGTCGAAACGGAATCGACCGTGATTGACCAAGCCGCTTGGTCGATGAACAACGCTCGTTTTCAAAAATACCAAAAAGCCTTCTTGGCATTAGGGGGAATGTCTTTCACGCCGAACATTATTCAGTTGTATCACTTAATGCAGGACACAGAAATCACACCTGCGGAGATTGAAGGCACGGCGTTAGACTTTTTGGCAGCACAAGGATTGACGGCTTTCACGGCTCCTATCTTGAATATCTATTTTCAAGATTATGTGACGAAATCATTAGACGAATTTCACAGAAACGAAACCTACAAAGCGGTCAATGCACCAATAGTTGCGGGTACGAGTTCAGATGAAGGGGCGTTGTTTCAGGGCGTTAAAGAACAATTTAGATTGGCAAAATTGACACCAGCAGGTGTGCCTAAGCCTATCACATTGTTGGCGAATAATGCAGTACCAACAGACCCACAACAGTACGCTCAGTACGTTCACGCCCTCTATGATGCTGTTCCTGCTGAGTTAAAAGGATTTGTGAAAGCAATGGTAGTGGACCAGGACAAAATTTTGGTGTACAAGGAAGGCATTCGTTTGTCGAATCAAACGTACTGGAATCAGTTAGGACAAAATCCACAATTCAACACAGCGAAACGTGTACCGATGTTCTTGCGTGATTGTGAATTAGTTGGTGTTTTGGATATGTTAGGCTCGGACCATCATTGGATGACGGTGCAAGGAAACGCTGTGAAAGGCGTGAAAAAAGGCTCTAACCTTTTGGCTTGGAACGCCGACCAAATGGTTGGTGGACGTACAATCTGGGCATCAAACGATGTGTGGATGGGTTACGGATTCCGTCACTGGGCGTTTGCCTTGGACAACGGCAAACAATAATAATTATTAACATTTTGGGAGGTCATTGACGCAATGACCTCCCTTAACTAATCTATCAAAATGGCAAACGAGACACAAGTAAAAATACCAAGTACGCCTGAAGAATTACAGGCATATATGGATAAGGTTAAAGAAGAAGCCTACCTACAGGGAGCTAAGGAAGCTACCGAACAGAGTGAAAAGATGATTGCGACCTTAGAGGCAAAAGTTGCTTTGAGTGCAAACAACCCGCTTTCATTCCCACGCTTGACAAATGAGGAAGGCAAAGCAATGGAATTGCCTATGATTCATCCCTTTTCAGTAGGTGATAACGGAAAGAATACGATGTATAATCCCGAGGATTTTGTGAGCGATGATGTTGCTCAGAAAAAATTTGGCAAGACTGCGAAAGAGGTTCTTGAAAACCTCTATGCCTTTGCTCCTGATATGTTCGTGGAGATTAAGTAAGGATTTCATGAGATTCATGAATACATAATTTTTAGTGATTTTAACTTTTAAACAATAAAAAAATGGCTTGCACATCCGCAACAACCGAAGATTTAGAGTTTTGTGAAGGTGATCATGCTGAAAGTGGTTTTTCGAGTGAAAATTTCTTCACAAAAACCAATCTTATAGCGACCTTTCCAAAATTTGCCAGTGATATATTAACAGCTGCTGAAACAACAGCAGCAACGGCATTGTATCCTGATTTCCCTACTATGATTGCTCCTTTAAAAAAGAAGACATTGGTAGGTGATATCATATTCAAAACAGGCTTTAAGTTTTCAAAATTCCCTGCCTTATCTGACTCGGGTTCATTAACAGGAGATTTAATTAAAGAAGGAAGTACATCGGGTAAAAACGAATATAATTTTGACGTAGAAAATACGATTCAGAACGTTGCCATTTTGGAGGAAATTACCCAGGGTGTTTTACTTTTCAAGAGTACCGAGGGCGTTCCGATGTGTTTAGGGACAAAAGAGTTTCCTGCAAAATTGATGAAGAGAAGTGCAAAGCACGGCAAATCCAATGATGCTGACCGCAAAATTGAGGTAACATTTAGCTGCCAAAAGTCGCCTTATCGTTACAAAGGTAATATCCAGCTTGTTCCTGCTAATTAAGGGGTAATTTCCAAAAATGGAAAACTTTGACGAACAAGTAACCGATGAGAACCAGGTTCCAAAAGTTGCTGAACAAAAGGCTGTTGAACAAAAAGTTAATGTTCAAAAAGCTGAAAAGGGATATACAGGTTTTGAAGTGATTGGCGAACGAGGGGAATTTGGTTATTTGGGGCTGATGTGGCACCACGATCACTTGGAACTCGAAACCGCTATCATGCTCGTAAAAGCTGGGTATTCAGGTATCAAATTAGTATAACTCAAGGGGCGGACATTCTGCCCCTTTTTTTAATATCAAGATGGATAACTTCAAACTCATATCAATGTGGCTTTCAGGTGTAAAAGACTATCAATCGGGCGTAGCAATCTACAACAGGTTAGGTCGAAACTTTGCCGTAAAGGCGATGATTGAAAAGCCTGAAAACAGCTTACGATTAGAGTTTTTGACGAATGCTATGCGAGAACTACTACTTGAAGTAGGTAAAGTTGAAGACCCAAGTTTAAGCGTTGAAGAGCTAAAACAGGAAGCGAGGGACATTAATATTGCCGTTGCTCACCAACAAATCAAAGCAAGTGACTTGCCAAACGCTCCTGAAGAAATCAAAGCGGCTATCAAATTGAGAAAGAATCTATACGCTGAATTTGTGAGGCTCCACGCCAGTTTGAATTTTAGTACCCCAGCGGAGCAAAGACGCATTAATTGTTTGAGAATACTGACCATCAG
>JAYUOX010000327.1:0-3411 GCA_043760595.1 Cytophagales bacterium | reverse complement strand
TTAATGGAATTTGTTGAATGTAGCAAGGTGAATTAGTCAAATAAATAATACATATGTATTATAATATGTATTACAAAAAGCGAAATATAATTCTTATTTTATCAATTTTTAATACATAAGTAGTATATTTACACCAAAATACGAACTATAATTCGCATGAATAATATATTTACATTAGGGCAAACGATTAAAGAACGAAGAGTTTTTTTAAGACTCAACCAAGAAGATTTGATGGAAATGAGTGGAATTTCAGCTAAAACTATTCAAAAAATAGAGATGGGCAAAGCGAATCCTTCTGTCCAAACGCTTTATAAATTACTGGATGTTTTAGGAATGAATTTTGAAATTACAGTGAATAAAAGTTTGTAATTTAAACCTCAAAAATCATGGAAACAGGAGTATATTATTTAGATATTTTAGCGGGAATATTGACCCGAACCGAACAAGGTTTTTCTTTTGAATATCAGCCTGATTACCTCCAATCGAACTATCCTGCCATTAGTTTTTCATTTCCTAAAACCGATAAACCCTATTTTTCTGATATACTATTTCCTTTTTTTTCAGGATTATTAGCCGAAGGAACAAACAAAATGATTCAATGTCGAACCTTGAAAATTGATGAAAATGATGATTTTACTCGACTCTTAAAAACTGCCAACACTGAAACCATTGGAGCAATAACCGTTAGAGAATTATGACCATTTGTATCGGAGATTATCGAAATCATGCGGGCAAAGATTTTTGTCCGTATTGTCGAAAGGCATTATTTGAGGGGAAAAATGTGTCCACTTTTTTAACTTTTGACCCTCCAAAAGACCTACAAAACGAAGCCTTTTTTCAGAATATTCAACGCACTTCTATCTCAGGAGTTCAAACAAAATGTTCCTTAAAACTTGAAAAAAACGAGTTTGTTTTAACAGAAAATCAGGGGGAATATTTGCTAAAACCGATTTCAAATGGGCTGTTTTTAAACCTTGAAGCTACGCCCGAAAATGAACATTTGACGATGCAAATTGCTCGCCAAGTTTTCAAAATAAACACCGCCGCCAATACGCTAATTTACTTCAAAGATGGCTCAACGGGCTATCTCACCAAACGATTTGACCGACAAAAGGAAGGCAAAAAATACCGACAAGAAGACTTTGCCCAAATCCGACAAATGAGTCGTGAAACGCACGGAGAAAACTATAAATACGAAGGAAGTTATGAAGAAATGGCGATGGGTATTAAGCGTTATGTATCTGCCTATCAACCAGTTATAGAAGATTTTTTTAGAATAATTATTTTCAATTATCTCTTTTCAAACGGCGATGCTCACCTCAAAAATTTCTCTTTATTGGAGACATCTTATGGAGATTTTGCTTTAAGTCCAGCGTATGATTTGCTTTGTACGGGCTTGCATACACCCAATGAATATGCGATGGCTTTGGATTTATTTGTGGACGATTATTTTACAGAAACTTATAATATTTTGGGATATTACAGTCAACAAGATTTTATAGAATTTGGCGAACGAATCGGCATACAAACGGTTCGTGTTAAGCGGATTATTGAGTTCTTTTGTTCACAAAATATCAGGGTTGAAAAGATGATTGAGAATTCCTTTCTTTCATCGGAATTGAAGGCGGTTTATTTGGCAAAATATTTGGATAGATTGAAGGGGTTGGGGTATCGGTTATTGTAAAGTACCCTCTCCCTTTAAAAACTGAAAGATAATTTTATCCACCTCTGCGATTGAATCTATATCACTAAAATTTAACTATTTTATTTCTTCAATTTCGTTAGACGGCTTCATATCTCCCTCATAATCAGCACGGTAGCAAGTCATTTTTACAACAACTCCCTCTGCATGACCATCCGCCTGAGCTTTGAATGTTCCCATATATTGAATACTTAAAGGGGTGATTTTGACGTTTAATTCTTCCGAAATTTCTCTGATTAAAGTCTCTTCGTCAGTTTCTCCGATTTCTCTTTTTCCGCCTGGAAGGTAGTATTTCGTTTTGCCTTTCGAGCGAGACATTAATACCTTTCCGTTTTGGGTATGGATGTAGGCAATTTTGTCGATTTCTGTCATTATTTTTTTAATTTAATTAGGAATATTCAAAAAATCCATTAATATTTATATAAAATTAATACTGATATTACGTCTTTTAAACCTTTTTGCCTATGACTATAAAACCTTAATTTATGCTACCACGTGTAGCATTGTACCAATCTCTTGTATTATCTTTTAACATTAAATGAAAACAAAATGAACTTAAAAATCACCCCCCCCATTTATCAGCGACTATCGCTAAATTTCTGAAATATTCTTCTATTTTAGGATTCTCATTATTTATATTGATTGCTTGTAATACGAATTCATTAGAGCCACAAAATGATTCTAATAATGATTCAGAATTTGTGATGTCTTCAAAAGAAGTTTTATCGTTGTGTAGTAATCTAAGTATGCCGATAAATAAGAGTATCAAATCAGGTAGAATTGCGGTATCGAAAAGAAAAATCAAAAACATGAAAAATGTTCCTGATGAAGAAGGTAATAATGTTTTTTTTGTAATTAATTACGAAGAAGGCGGATTTATTATTATGTCTGCTGACAAGCGAACAAGTCCAGTTTTTGCTCATTCTTTGACTGGTGAATTCAAGTTTGATAGTAAATCTTTTCCGTTGGGTTTAATTAGTTGGTTAGCCTCAACGAAAGATTATGTCAAAGCCGTCAGAAAAAATGGGGATAAATTTAAAGTCAATGAGAAAGCTTGGAAAGAAGAAACAATTGAAAAAATAGTGGGGAATTCTTCAACAAGTAAATCTCCCAAAAAGTCTTCAAGAGTTAGTTCTGAACCATGTGAACCTGATGCACCATGCGGAGGAGGCGGAGGAGGACCTTGTAGTGATGTATTGACGGTTATAAATCCATTAGTTACAACTAATTGGGGGCAAGGTGTGGGTTACAATGATGAAACCCCGCTTATTGGGTGTGGTACTCTTAATGGTCATGCTCCGACTGGCTGTGTTGCAACTGCGATGGCACAAATTATGAACTTCCATAGAAGCCCAAGTCAATATAGTTGGGATAATATGCAGTCAGGTAACACTGCTTTAACAACGCTAATGAAAGATATTGGCGAGGAAGTTGATATGACCTACGGTTGTGATGTTTCTGGTGCCAACACAGAAAATGAAGCTGCATCATCCTTAGTTTGGGACTTTGGGTATTCTTCCGCTCAGTATGCTTCGTGTAATTACAGTACCGTTATGAATGAATTGAATAGTGGCAATCCCGTGATTTTAAAAGGGGGGGCTAACACTGGCTGGTGGATTTTTAACTCTTATTCAAATGGTCATGCATGGGTTTGTGATGGATATCAGCAATATTATTTTTGCGAAGTTGGTGTTACTTATTTACACCTT
>JAYUOX010000326.1:0-3413 GCA_043760595.1 Cytophagales bacterium | reverse complement strand
TTATATTCACAAGTCGATGTTGAACAGACGTTGAGTCAGATGGAAGCCGTTAATTTTAGAGAGATATTTTGGTTAAATGATGAGGTAAGTATTTACTTTACTGATACGGGACATATCTTGGGTTCTGCCGCAATTTCGCTTACTATTAAAGAAAAAGACAAGGAAATCAAGTTGTTTTTCTCAGGGGATATTGGTCGCCCGCATGATAAAATACTGAAATCTCCCGAAGCCTTTCCACAAGCAGATTATATCATTTGTGAATCAACTTACGGAGCAAAATTACACGAAACGGAACTTGATGTAAAAGCTCATTTATTAGCAATCGTTCAAGAAATTTGCGTAGAAAAACAAGGAAAACTCTTAATTCCAGCCTTTTCAATTGACCGTACGCAGGAATTAGTTTATGCCCTCGACCAATTGCAAGATGAAGGAAAATTGCCTATAATTAAGGTTTTTGTAGATTCACCTTTATCGGTAAACGCTACGCAAATCATGAAAAATCATCCTGAATGTTTTAATCCAGAAGTATTGGCTTATCTAAAAAAGGGAGATGGTGATGCCTTTGGTTTTCCAAATTTGCATTATATTTCAGCAACCGAGGATTCTAAGAAATTGAATGATTTGAAAGAACCTTGCATTATTATTTCTTCATCGGGAATGGCAGAAGCGGGGCGAATAAAACATCACATCGCCAATCACGTGGAAGACCCAAATTGTGCGGTGCTTTTGGTGGGTTATACAACACACGACAGCTTAGGTGGACAACTGAAAGCGGGTAATAAGAAGGTAACAATTTTTGGTAAGGAATTAGATGTAAATGCCCAAATTTTCGTCATGGATTCGTTCTCCGCTCATGGTGATTATCAAGAAATAATACAATTTTTGTCGTGTCAAAATAAATCGAAAGTAAAACGTATATTCTTAGTACATGGAGAGATAGATGTACAGACGATTTTTAGAGAAAAATTATTGGTAGAAGGGTATTCGGATGTGTATATTCCTGCACATCAGGAGGAGGTTGAGCTTAGATAATCGATACAGGTTCATTATCTTTGTATTTTATTACTGGTAAATATTATGAATATTTTTGAAAGACAACAACATCACATGAGAGAGATTTTAGAAAATGAAATTAAAAGAGGTACCGCTTTCTTAGCCAAGAACTCCGAAAGACCCGAAGTTACCGAAACGGCGAGTGGTCTGCAGTATGAAGTAATCGTGGAAGGAACGGGCGAAAAACCAAGTGGACCAAGAGCAAATGTACTGACGCATTATCACGGTACAACGATTGACGGTGTGGTTTTCGATAGTAGCGTATTACGCAATGAGCCTATTAGTTTTGGTTTAAATCAAGTAATCACGGGTTGGACAGAAGGCTTGCAGTTGATGCCTGTGGGTAGCAAATACAAATTTTTTATTCCTCACCATTTAGCTTATGGTGAAAGTGGTGCGGGTCGTGATATTCCAGGAGGAGCTACTTTGATTTTTGAAGTGGAGCTTTTGAAGACGAAGTAGTAAAAAATTTGGAAGTATCTACCATTTGAGTCGTAAAACCTCACCCCCGACCCCTCTCCGATGGAGAGGGGAGTATTCGTCCGCTTTTTTCCCCTCTCTTTCGGAGAGGGGTCAGGGTGAGGTTTTACGACTCAAATTTAACTTGCGTCAAATAGTATATACTTTCGTAGTAAATAGTGATTGTCCCTTCAAAGTACTGATTATCAGTTATTTAGACAAAGTAAAAGCCTCACTTAAATTATACTAATCACTTATCAATATATATCCAAAAACTTACTCCAAAACAATCTTCCCATCACGGTCAATATTGGTTCTGCTATCAAAATGAAAATCATAGAAACCTGCATCACCGTCTTGTGCATCTACTTTTATGGAACTACGCCCCATCTCTAAACCTTGATTATCATAAGCCTTTGCTGATACTCTCCCTTTGAATCTTTTGGAAAAAATCAAATACACACTCAATAGATTATCCGTCCCGACTTTGTCATTTTTGAGGGTAACTTTTCCGTTAGTTACGCCTTTTTCGGATAATGTTTCGGTGTAAGTAACATTGATGGCACGGGCTTTTTTTACGCCTGTTTCGATACCTTTGACCATATCGCCCGCTGTTTCACCAATTTTCTCGGTTGAATTACTCAATCTGTCGCAAGAAGAGAAAAGTATTGATAATGCTAATGTGCTGATTGTTAATGCTTTGTTCATGATTTTGTGATTATGGATTCTTAATTCAAATTTAAGAAAAAACGTTGAATATTCATGGCATTATTAAAGGGGATACCTAATCTCATACCGTGAATGAAGCGTACAAAGAACTTAATTTTCAAGATTCGGGTTAAATATTTGATATAAGCAAACATAATTTAACCATCATGAAAGTACTTTTCCGTTACCTAAAACAATACCAATCTACCGTTCTGGGAGCATTGGGTTTGGCTGCCATCAATCAGATTTTTTCCCTTCTTGACCCCTTTATTTTTCGTAAAATTATTGATGATGTTGCTACGGTTTATCGTTCTGGGACGCACTCTTCGCATGATTTTTGGATGGCGATTTTGCCCCTTTCTGCTGCTTCAATTGGGGTGGCTTTTGTGAGTAGGGTTGCCAAGAATTTTCAGGATTATTTTATCAATACTGTTACGCAACGGGTTGGTGCTCAGATATATGCGGATGGAATCAGTCATTCATTGGAATTGCCCTACGAAACTTTTGAAGACCAACGTTCGGGCGAAACTTTGGGAATTTTGCAGAAGGTGAGAACGGACGTTGAGAAACTCATTTTGGTAGGAATCAACATTCTTTTCCAATCGGGAATTGCTTTGATTTTTATTTCGGTTTATGCCTTCACGGTGCATTGGTCGATTTTGCCTTTATTCTTGGCAACGGGACCACTGATTGCTTGGATTAGCTCGGTTTTGAGTAAGAAAATCAAGGTAATTCAAACCCAAATCGTGAAAGAATCTACGGGTTTAGCGGGTTCTACAACGGAGTCTTTACGGAATATTGAGTTAGTGAAATCATTGGGTTTGGCAAAACAGGAAATCGCCCATCTAAATTCTACGACTCAGAAAATATTGAAATTAGAACTCAAAAAAGTAAAATATGTCCGCTCAATGTCCTTCGTACAAGGTACGTGCGTGAACCTACTCAGGGCAATTTTGACCTTGGTTTTGATTTATTTGATTTACGAAAACAAGATTACTTTTGGTGAATTTTATTCCTTAAATATCTACTCATTCTTCCTGTTTGGACCATTGCAAGAGATTGGCAATGTGGTGAATATCTACCGTGAAGCGGAGGTTTCTCTAAAAAATTTCGACAATATTTTCAAGATTCCAGTCGAAGTAAAACCCGAAAATCCTTATCCAGTTATTACCATTGATTCCCTTGAATTTCAG
>JAYUOX010000325.1:0-9752 GCA_043760595.1 Cytophagales bacterium | reverse complement strand
AAAAACGCACATAAGTACGCCTCTAAAAAGTTTGGCGAAGTGTTGCATTGTGTTTGTAAATGGGTTTAAATGAAAAATATTATTACAAAATATCAATTGAAAAGATGCAGTTGTTGAGAAAGGAAAACTATTTTTTAGTTTTTGATAAATAATAAAACAAAAATACAATGAATCAGAAAAAAGACTTATAAGTCCTTGATAAACAAATCATTAATTTTGAAAATTGAGTGTAAAAACGAAAAAACCATCAGATAATTTCCAATGGTTTTCGTGGTTGATTTTTATAAAACATTGAGCCTCATTTGAAAATAAGTACTCGCTAATAATGTCATTTTCTGATAATCTGGAACCCTGATTCGCTCGTTTTGTATGCGTGAGGCAGGGCAATTTTTGATTTTATCGAATAATCTTAAATAGTATTTGTAAGCTAAATAAACGCCTCCTTTTGCTCCTTTTGGCAGTTCCAAAATTCCACGCAAGGCAGCATCAAAATCCGCTTGGATGTCGTTTTCGATGGTTTTCTTGTCTTCCAACGTAAAATTAGTAAAGTCCACATCGGGGAAATAAGTACGCCCTCTTTCTTGAAAATCTGATTTAATATCTCGTAAAAAATTCACTTTCTGAAAAGCTGAACCTAAGCGTTTTGCATCGGCTTTTAACCTATCATATTCTTCTAAATTTCCTTCACAAAAAACTCGCAAACACATCAATCCTACCACCTCAGCCGAACCGTAAATATAGGCTTCATAGCCTTCCTGATTATAGTCTGCGTAATACAAATCCATTTCCATCGAGTGCAAAAACGACTCAATTAATTCGTGGTCAATTTTGTATTTATTAACAATTAACTGGAACGAATGCAAGACAGGATTCAAACTCACGCCTTCCTCAATAGCCACATAAGTATCTGATTTAAAACGACTTAGTAAAGTTTTTTTGTCATATCCTTCAAACGTATCTACGATTTCATCAGCATAGCGAACAAACCCATAAATTGCATAAATGGGTAAATGAAATCGTTTATCTAAGGTCTTAATGCCCAGTGTGAATGAGGTACTGTAATGTTCGGTTATGAGCTTACTGCATTCGAGGGTTGTTGTTGTATATAAATCCATAATTTGAAGTTGTTAATTTTTAAGTTTTTAAGTTGTTAATTTTCAGGCTTCTGAGTTAATTACAAAAAAATTTGGTTTGCATAACTTAAAACTTATCAACTTAAAGACTTAATAACTTCCCCTGCCACCACCAATCCTGAAATCAGCGATGGAGGAACGCCTGGACCTGGCACGGTTAATTGTCCTGTATAATAGAGATTTTTAACTTTTTTACTCTTCAAAGTGGGTTTCAAAAGTGCGGTTTGCATTAATGTATTCGCCAATCCGTAGGCATTTCCTTTAAAGGCATTATAATCACTTTTAAAATCTGCGTGGGCGTAACTTCTTTTGTAAACAATTGAATCTCTGATAGTTACACCACAATATTTTTCTAAACGATCCATGATGATATGATAATATTTTTCACGAATTTCGTCATTATCTTCCAAATCAGGAGCAACAGGAATCAATAAAAACAGATTCTCACATCCTTCGGGAGCAACGCTATTGTCAGTTTTGGAAGGGGCAGATGCATAAAAAAGCGGCTTCGAGGGCCATTGAGGTTCGGTGTAGATTTCGTGGGCGTGGACTTTGAAATCTTCGTCAAAGAAAAGGTTATGGTGTTGTAATTTCGGTATTCTTTTGTTCACTCCCAAATAAAATAATAATGAAGACGGAGCCATCACTCTTTTATCCCAATATTTTTCATCATAATTTCTAAACTCCTCCCCTACCAACTTATCTTCCACATGGTGATAATCGGCACTTGCCACGACGACATCAGCCGTAAAATCTCCATCATTTGTGATTATTTTATTGACCGTATCTCCTTGAATATCAATCTTTTGTACGTTTTTATTCAATAAAATTTTTACACCTTTTTCTTCTGCCAAACTCACCATTCCTTTAACGATATTGTGCATTCCGCCCATCGGATACCAAGTGCCATTTTGCATTTCTGCATAATTCATCAAACTGTACATCGCAGGGGTGTTTTCGGGTGTTGCACCCAAAAAAAGGATAGGAAATTCCATGATTTTCAAGATTTTATCATCTTGAAAAAACTTACGGATATGGGAAGAAAAAGATTGAAAAACGTCTAATCGGGTTACGTCATATAACAATTTTATACTCAAAAATTCGGTAATACTGCGTGAGGGTTTCCAAACAAAATTATTGATACCGACGTCATATTTATAGGCTGCTTGACGCATAAATTCTTGAAATTTTGCCCGACTACCCGCTTCCATACTCTCAAATAAATCACCTAATTTATCCACTCCTGCGGGCAAATTTATCGTTTCGTTTCCTTCTAAAATAACGGCATAAGAAGGGTCAAGACGTACCAAATCGTAGTAATCAGAGACTTTTTTCCCGAATTGAGCGAAGTAATTTTCAAAAACATCAGGCATCCAGTACCAACTCGGACCCATGTCAAAAGTAAATCCTTCTGCTTCAAAAACCCTCGCACGACCACCAGCGACACTATTTTTTTCTAAAATGGTAACTTCATGCCCTTTGTCTGCCAAACTCGTAGCCGCTGCTAAACCCGAAAATCCCGAACCGATAACTATTACTTTCATTTATTTTTTATGGTATTTCTTGATAAAGATTTAACAAAGATAGATAGACTTTGTTTGAGGATTCACTTAAAATTACTTCATTGATTTGTAAAACGGACAGCCTTGTCCGTGGTTCAATATTTTAATGACGGACAAGGCTGTTCGTTTTACAGTTTTCACCAGCCCACATATCCCTCTGGAATGACCTCATTGAGTCGTAAATAACAAATGGCTTGCCCTCGGTGGTGAATAATATGGTTTTCCATGGCATAAAAAAAACGCCATATTTGTATAGATCCACCTGCGTAATCTTCTGATTTTAAGAGGGTTTCAGCCTTGGTTTCATTAACCACTTTCAAAACCCATTCATAGAATTTATGCAATTCAGTTTCCATATCCGCCTTCGAGAGTTTTGCCCAAAATGACGGTGGCGTTTTCTCATAAGGATTCGGAATGCTCAAACGTCCGCATAATTGGGCGGCAGTATAGATGATACAATGCACAAATTGAGTACGAAAAGAGAAGGATTCATCGGTATATTTAAAACCCAGTTTTTCCTCGGGCATTTGGTTAAAAACCGTGATGGTATATTCTTCCGAGCGTTTCCAAGCATCCGCAAACTCAACTTTGAAGCCCAAAAGGTCTTTTTCCATTTGCCTTTTTCCAAAACTTGGAAGCGTGATTAACCCTGCCGTAAGGGTTTTGAGGAGCGTTTTTCTGGTAATTTTCATTTTAGTTCTTTTTATCAAAATCCCAAGCCACCACTTCCCAAAGTTCGGGGTAATTTGCATTTTAAAATAATTCAATAACTCTTCGTCATATCGTCAGGAATGGCAAAGATAAAATTAGCCGTATTCTTCTCACTTTCAGAAGGTTGCATGATATCTTTGGCTTGAATGGTATTGATGGTTACGATTTTCAATTTAGGATTTTTCTTCTTTAAATGCCAAACAATTCCTTCAAAATTATTGGAATGATAGCTGCCGTTGTAATGCAAAAACGTTTGTCCAGCCATATAATTTTTCAGGATAAAACTCGCCATCGTAGCATCTTTAATGATTTGGGCTTTGGTGATATTTTCCGCCGACATACTCATACCTCCCATGCCGTGCATTCCGCCCATTTTCATCATTTCGGCGTAGGCTGGCAAGGTCAAATCTGCCTCAATGGGTAAGGGAGCAATATTCTTTTTGGCATCGTCCGAAAGCTGATTTAGAACTTCCAGACCGCCTTTTGACACCATGCTGGCGTATCGTCTGGGAATATTGGTGGCAATGAATTTGAGTTTATTTTGTTGGGCAAAATCCAACAAAGGCTTATAATCGGTCTGATAATTTTGCCAAACTTTTGCTTCGGTTTCAAACTGTTTGGCGGTGATGAGTGATTTCATATATTCATCCATAACCGTCTGATTATCAGCTTCAAACATCTCAGCTCCCAAGATAATTTTCTCTTTTTTGGCTTGAAATAAATCCTTCGTAACCTGTAATTCGAGCCAATGCCCCAAAGAGTTATCGTGTAATTCCCCAAAGAAAACAATGTCTGCTTGAGACAATTCTTTGAGCATATTTTCGTAGGAAACAGCCTTCAAGTCTTTGTCGTACAACAAATAAGCGGGTCGGTCAGATTTTACGAAACTGAGAAAACAAAAAGCGAGTAAAAAAGGGAGTATTTTCATGTTGATTTTTAAGTATAACAGGTTTGTAACTGAGACGCACAGTCCTGTTCATAGAGTCCGACAAACAGGACTGTGCGTCTCAGTTACAAACCTGTTCTACAGAAAAGCGTTTTGATAGAAATATTGTTCTACGTAAATTTATGCAGATACTTTTCTAAAACCAAAGAAATCCATGCACGCAAACGAACAATTAATCCACAAATTTTATGAGGCTTTTACCCAAAAGGATTTCAACACGATGGCGGAATGTTATCACCCAGAGGCAATTTTCAAAGACGAAGCCTTTGATTTGAAGGGAAAACAGATTGGGATGATGTGGAGGATGTTGATTGAAAGAGGGACGGACTTGCGATTAGAATTTTCAAATATTAAAGCCAATGATGATTTTGGAAAAGCATCGTGGGAGGCATGGTACACGTTTTCGCAAACGAGTAATCAAGTTCATAACGTCATAAGTGCCAATTTTACCTTCAAAGATGGCAAAATTATAGACCATCGAGACAGTTTTAATTTCCACCGTTGGGCTTCGCAGGCTTTGGGAATAATGGGTAAATTATTAGGTTGGACGGGTTTTTTACATCAAAAAGTAAGAACCACGGCAATGGCTGGGTTGGAAAATTATATGGCTCGGAAGGAGTTGTAGCGTAATTATGAATGATAAATTATGAATCAGAATTATATATAAGTTTCAAATAGACCGCAGATGAAGTGTGTCAAAAATTTGTTCTTTAACACACTTCATCCGTGATATAAATACCAAGTTTGGCGTTTTAGTTAGAAGACTCCTTGATTTTTTTTATTGTGTCTTGTACTTTCTTAATAGGGATTTTGAAGGCATCCGCTATAAAATCAGCATCTAAGCCTTTTTCTATTAAGCCTTTGATATGTTCGAAAGTTGTTTCTTCTCTAATATGGTCTGCAATCGTCATGGCAATATCTTTTACATTGTTTGAAACTTGCGTAAATATAGGAGGTATTTTTTTGTTTTTCAAGTCAATAGCGTTTTGAATATAGACAAAAGCACTCCTGATAAAGTCTAATTGTTGTTGAGCATCCAACTCTACGAGTTTTTCTAACCAAAAAGGAGTCAGTTTTAAAAAATCATCGTTTTTATCGTGGCTATGTTTCAAAAGCATTGCTGAAAAACTCAGAATAACGTTTTTGATAGAAGCTAACCTGTCATCCCCAATATCCGAGAGCGAAAATAAAAGATAATCAAAGTCAGGAATAAATTTATAGAGTTCAGAAGGTAAATCCACAAAATAACTTTTCATCGACTTATATTCCCACGTTGTATCTCCGTGATGAATCACAATCGGAATGACAAGAGACAAAACAGTTTTCTTATCCTTGATTTCCTGTTTCCAAATATTGCTAATGTACTGTAAGAGTTGGATGTGTGGAAAAGGAACAGTATAAGATTTATGTTCAAATAAAAGTGTTATCAAAGTTCCTTGCTTTGCCAAATTGGTTTGATAAATGATATCCGAGAAATATTCGTCTAATTCATTATCAATAAAGGAATCAGGAATCCTTTTGAGGTCTTCGAGATTGAGTTTATCTTTGAGTTCTTGGGGGAAAAGTTCTTCAATAAAACTTTGAGCCACCTCCAAACGAGAGAACGTCTCCTTGAAAAATTTATCGTGAACTTTTGTAATATTTTGTTTGCTTTTGTCTTGTTTCTTTTTACTCATGGTTAAGGGATATTTCCTTAAAATTACGCAAAAACCTGTGCTATCCATAACATTTTTGATAAGATAATTCAGTGCATTTAACACATTTATCCGTTATAAAAACAAAAAAACATGAAACCCAACCGTCGTAATTTCCTAAAAACATTCGTAGCAAGTTCTGTTGCATTGCCCTTCATTTCAAAAGCCAATTTCTCTGAGAAAAAATTAGGCGTTGCCCTTGTTGGTTTGGGTACTTATGCGACCAATAATCTCGCCCCAGCCTTTGTAAACACACAATTTTGTCGTTTGGCGGGTATCGTTACGGGTACGCCCACCAAGGCTGAAACTTGGAAAAAGAAGTATGATATTCCTGAAAAAAATATCTATAATTATCAAAATTTTGACGAAATCGTCAAGAACCCAGACATTGGTGTGGTCTATGTGGTTTTGCCCAATGGAATGCACCACGAGTTTGTTTTGCGGGCGGCAAAGGCTGGTAAACACGTCATTTGTGAAAAACCAATGGCAATTTCTGTGAAAGAATGTGAAGAAATGATTGCGGCTTGTAAGGCAGCAAAAGTAACGCTTTCTATTGGCTATCGTCTTCATTATGAACCATTTACGAATGAAGTCATGCGATTGGCGAAAGATAAAGATTTTGGGAAAGTAGCCTTTGTAGAAGCAAGTTTCGGTTTTCCATTAAGAGACAAAAAGGCTTGGCGAATGATACCAAAACTTTCGGGTGGCGGACCTATGATGGACGTTGGCGTGTATGCCGTCAATGCTGCTCGATATGCCACGGGCGAAGAACCAATTTCGGTAACTGCCCAAGCCGTCAAAACCCATCCAGATATTTATGTGGAGGGTATTGAGGAAACGATGTTTTGGCAAATGAAATTTCCGAGTGGAGCGATTTCTAATCATACCACTACCTACAATTCGTACTTACAACGCCTGTATGTGGGCTATGAAAATGGCAATTTAGAGATGTCGCCCGCCTTCGATTATGGACCTCTGAAAGGCAAAACATCCAAAGTCGAAATGAAACTCCCGATTGTGCATCATCAGACCTTGATGTTGGATGGTATTTGTGGGGATATTCTCAACAATCGCCCCATGAGAACGTCTGGTGAGGAAGGTTTACGAGATATGAAAATAATGACGGCAGTTTTTGAGGCGGCTAAGTCGGGGAAAGAGGTGAAGTTATGAACATATGAGATTAAAATTGAATTGTGAGAATTTTAGTCCCAGCGAGACGTAATGTTGGTAGTAATAGTATGTTCAAATATCCGCAAAAGAAACCCCAGCGGGGCGAAATGTTAGTAGTCGGTTCCAAATACGTACACACCAAATTTACATTTCGCCCCGCTGGGGCTTTCAAAAGGGGGATATTTCATTTTCTACTACCAATATTTCATCCCGCTGGGATTTTATCAAACATACAATATGATTAAATTATTTATCATAAGTATCTGGAATAAATTATTCGATAATATTGTAGGGGCGTATAGCATACTGACCGTGTGGGCGTATGCTATACCAATGCTGTCAACTTAAGAAATTTGTCCGATTAACGCTGGTAGGGTTTTGAATCCTGCCAGCGTTGAAACGGGGAATTAACCGATTTGTGAAACAGTTAAAAACCTTAAGTTGACAGCATTGGTATGCTATACGCCCCTACAATTTGACAACATTTATAATATTAATTAATTTGTTCTTCTTACTTAAACCATTCATAATCAACAATATGCAAAAAATTATCAATCAATTAAATCAACGAATCGGAGAAGTGAAAACCTGTATTTCTGAACAATCAGAAATGGAATTACAAGCAAAAAGTAGCCCCGAAAAATGGTCAAAAAAGGAAATTTTAGGACATCTGATTGACTCTGCCCAAAGTAATATTCGGCGAATGGTGGTGGGACAATATCAAAGCGAAGCCCACATTATTTATCGTCAAAATGAATGGGTAAAAGCGGCTGATTATCAACATTATGATTCAGAAGATTTACTTCAATTTTGGGTTTTGTTGAACAAACATTTTTGTCAAGTTTTGAAAAATTTACCCCTCGAAAATTACCAAACCATCACTAATTGGGGTAATGAAACTACGCCCATGTTAGGACAAGATTTAGTAACTCTCGAATTTGTAGCAATTGATTATGTTCGCCATCTTGACCATCACCTCAGACAGTTGGGAATGAGTTTAGAATCATGATTTTCAATCTCAGAAAAGCCACTGACCTTGACCTTGATTTAACCTACAAAATCAAGAAAAATGCCCTGCAAGAATACCTCGAAATGCTTTGGGGTTGGAATGATATTTCACAAAGAGAATTTCATCAGGAGGAATATAAAAAAAATCATTTCCAGATAATTGAGCTACATACTGAACCAATAGGCTACCTCGAAACTATCCCTTTATATGATCATATTTTCGTGGCAAATCTAATGATTTTGCAGCATTTTCAAGGGCGTGGAATTGGTAAAATTATCATGCAAGATTTAATCAAAAATCATCCCAAAATACAGTTAGAAGTTTTGAAAGTAAATCAACGAGCTATTCGGTTTTATCAAGAATTAGGTTTTAGGGTTTTTGAGGAAATGGAGGATAGTCTTCGGATGGCGTTAGAATAAAATCCCAAAAATAAAATTTGCTTTTCTAAAAATCATCTTCCATCTTTACCAAACAATCGTTTGGTAAAGATGAATCAAAAAAAATTAAAAATAAGATGTGAAGATGGTGTTGAACTCTCAGCCATACTTTTAATGCCCGACGGACAACCCAGAGCCGTTGTTCAAATCAATTCTGCCACTGCCACTCCCAAAGAATACTACCTCCCTTTTGCCAATTATTTAGTCGAAAATGGCTTTGCTGCCTGTATGTATGATTATAGAGGTTTTTGCGAATCCACGCCCGAAGGCGGTTTGCGGGGTTGTACGTATGATTATGTCATGCTTGGGCAACTTGATATGCCTGCGGTTTTAGAATATTTGGATGTTCAATTTCCAACATTACCCAAGCTCATCATGGGGCATAGTGTGGGTGGTCAAAAGGTGGGAATGATGCCCAATCATCACAAAATTAAGGGTATGGTTACCTTCGCAACTTCGGTGGGTTATTGGAATTTTATGCCTTTGGGGTATAGGATTCAAACGCATTTTTTCTTCCAAATTTTCACCCCAATATCTAATTTTTTATTCGGTTATGTTGCCGCCAAAAGGTTAGGATTGATGGAAGATTTACCCAAGCAAATTGTCTTGGATTGGCGAAATTGGTGCAGTGTACCAGAATATTTTTTCAACCAAAAATATGCCCCAGAATCAGCGAATAAGGGCTTTTTCCAAGATTTAACATTCCCAATTCAAGTATATTGGACAACTGACGACCCTATCTCCAATGCCCGTTCCGTCCCCATGTTTTGGAAACACGTCAGGAGTACGGGCAGTATCAAAATTGACTGCATCACACCCCAAGAAATTGGAGCGAAGGAGATAGGACATTTTGGTTTTTTCAGAAGAAAATTTAAAGAAACCCTCTGGGCGAGAGCTTTGAAGGATTTAGAAGGTTTTATAAAATGACTTGTGGTACAGATTGGGTAAAGTCAATGATTTTGCCCAATTTTATAAAATTATTGTTATTCTGATGTAGGGGCGTATCGCATACCAATGCTGTCAACTTAAGAAATTTGTCCGATTAACGCTGGCAGGGTTTTGAATCCTGCCAGCGTTGAAACGGGGAATT
>JAYUOX010000324.1:0-9763 GCA_043760595.1 Cytophagales bacterium | reverse complement strand
TTTAGTATGAGAATAACCCTACCAAGCGTTTTAAACGCTTGGTAGGGTTGCGAATCCAACTAATTTTTGACTTTGCATTAATAAGTACATAGTTCCGATATTATTTATACTAATTTTACAGTGATTATTAATTTTATAACTTATAAGAAATCAACAAATCAATTACAATGGTTTAAACGATGTCCAAATTGGGCTTTTAAGGATGTTCTCTCGTCCGATGACAAATGAACAAAGTCTGAAAATAAAACGTGGAATTGTCAATTTATTACGGAATTATAGTGATTAAGTCGCAGAACCATTTTCGTGTCCTAAATTATCTCTCCCAAGGGTTTTGAACCCTTGGGAGGGGTCTTGAGACTTAAAGTCTATAATTCCGATTTATTATCAGATGAATTAGATACAGAGGTTGAACGTGTCGTAAAAGAAAAAGGAATTACCGAAGAAGATTTTGAAGATTTAAGAAATCAACATCAAAGAACTCCTAAGAATCAATGAGAGTAGTAATTGATACAAACGTACTTCGATTTATATGCTAAAAACAACCATAAAAGTTTCCAATCTCAATAATCTCTCAGACGCTCGTTATTGTGCGGGTATGGGAGTCGAAATGTTAGGGTTTTCGATGGACGAATTGGACTTCGATAAATTCAAAGAAATGCGTGGATGGCTCGCAGGTGTGCAGATTGTGGGCGAAACAGATTCCAAAGATATTTCAACGATTATTGATTTAGTTGAGAAGTATCAGCCTGATTATCTGGAGGTTAGCGATTGGGAAAATGTAATAGAGATTCAAAGAATCGGGAAACCAATCATCTTGAAGGTGGATTTTGCGACGGCAAACTTACCTGCCCTTTTCCAAGCCACAAAAGCGAATGTAGAATATTTTTTATTAGAAAATTTGGATGAATTTGGGGTCGTAGATGATGCGACTTTGAGTCAATTAGATGCTTGGTCGTTTCAATTTCCAATACTTTTGGGTTTTGGTATAAAAGAGTCCAACGCAAACGACCTTTTGGAACAAACCCAATTGACTGGATTTGCCCTAAAAGGTGGCAATGAAATCAGACCAGGAATCGCTGATAACGAAGAATTAATGAATATCTTGGAAATTTTGGAGACGGACAATTAGGACGTTTTCATCGGAAGAGAATCGTCTTTACTGTTGGAAACTTTAAAGCTGAGGTACACTCCCATACCCAGCAATAGCATGGCAAAAAGAACAAAAATCATTGGCGGTTGATTAAATATTTGTAAGGAAAATTTTTCATAAAATTCTGACACTTTGTGACGTTAAGAGATAATACTTTTTACATCAGTGGTTAGCAACAGAACAAAAACATAGCCAAAAATAACTGAAAATCAGATACTTGCAAATATTTTAGCAATTATTTCTTCTAATTTCTTATCAAACGGTAATTTATTTGACAACCAGTTGATTTTTAGACCGTCCGACTCCATTTTTCGGAAATAAGTCATCTGTCTTTTGGCAAATTGGTGAATGGCAATATTCAGTCGTTCCACCATCGTTTCGTAAGTCAATTCGCCCATTAAATATTGAGTAATAAATTTATATTCTAAACCGTAGAAAATTAATTTATCAGGGCTTATCCCATTATCAATCAACGACTTAACTTCCTCAATCATGCCATTTTGCAATCGTTCATGCAGACGTTTTGTGATTAGTGTTCGCCTAATTTCAATGTCCGGATTTAAGCCAAAAATGATTGACTTAGGGATTTTGGGTTTGGGGATTTCATAATCAGGATTTTGGGATAGGAATTGACTGATTTCGATAGCTCTGATTAATCGTTTTTTTGTGGATAAATCAGGATTAAACCCTTGACTACGGACAAGGCTGTCCGTGATACAGAGCAATTCCTCGGTGGTTTTCTGCAATAATTCTTCCCTCAAATTTTCATTAATTGGAATAGACGTAAATTCATACCCTTTCAAGACAGCCTCCAAATACATCCCCGAACCTCCGCACATGATGGCAGGTTTATTTTGAGAGGAAATATCATCAAAAACTCGCTGAAAATCTTTCTGAAAATGATGTATGTGATATTGTTCGCCCGCATTGAGAATATCAATCAAATGATACGGAATTAGCTGATTATCAATACGATACTCGTTTAAATCCTTACCTGTACCGATGTTCATATTTCGATAAACCTGTCGAGAATCGGCACTGATAATTTCTCCCTGAATTTGATGGGCTAAGTGGGTGGCTAAGTAGGTTTTGCCACTGGCGGTTGGACCGAGGACGACGATTAAGGGTAGATTTTGAGTCATTTTTTAGGCTAAAACTAAATCATCTTTTCTTATCGCTTCATAAGCGGCAAGGAGTTTATCCATTACTTCAAATTTACTTTCGATGGTCATAATTACCCTTGTTTTGTAGGCTTCTTGTTCGCTCATGGATAATGTGGCGATGTATGTATGAAGCTGTGAGGCAATAGTTTGTTTTTCCTCTTGTGAAGTAGCTTCCTTTATTGCTTGTTGGTATTTTTTGATTAGTATTTTGTCCATGATTATTCTAAATCAGTTTTAATTTTCTGGATAATATTTCTGTAATTAATCGCCTTTTTGATAAGAAATTCAAATTTCTCATCATCTCCAAAAGGAGGATATGTCAAAATGGAATCCTCAATTTCTAACAAATATTTTTCCAATAATCGTTTTAATTCTAAACTTTCTTCGTAGTGGTTCATTAAGTAAAGATAAATATTTTTCTGTAATTCTCAATAAAAATTACACCATCAACAATCGCCAAATCGCCGACAAAAATACCCCCAAAATCGCAAATGGCGTAAGCACTTTCCAAGTTAAATACATCAATTGATCAACCCTTAAACGTGGGTATGTCCAACGAATCCACATCATCAGGAAGATGCTCAAATAGGCTTTTAATAACAACCAAAACATTCCCCAAACCACGCCAATCCATGAATTTGGTTCGCCCGAAGTCCAATTGGCTAACTTCAAAAATCCAATATTTGGCAATGGCGTATTCCAACTTCCTAAAAATAAAATTGCTCCTAACAAACTGACTAACAGCATCATACCATATTCAGAAAGAAAAACCAATGCCCAACGCATTCCAGAATATTCGGTATGAAAACCACCCACTAATTCAGATTCTGCTTCGGGCAAATCAAACGGTGCTCTATTGCATTCTGCCAAAGAAGCAATAAAAAATATGACGTAAATCGGAAATAAAAATGGTACTCTGACGATATTCCACGATAAAAATCCTCCCATATTTGTAATGTCAATATTCAAAAATTTCAACCCAAAAAAATAGGTAGTTTCGGGTGAATAAATGCCTTGCTGAAAACTGATTTCTTGAAGATTCAACGTCTGCGAAATCATCACTACGCAAATGACCGTAAGCCCCAAAGGAATCTCATAAGACACAATTTGAGCCACTGAACGCATGGCTCCAATCAAGGAATATTTATTGTTAGATGACCAACCCGCCATCAAAATCCCGATGATGTCGATAGAGATAATTGCTAACAAATAAAAGACCCCAATATCCGCTTTTGAACCTTGTAAAAATTCGCTGGGTCCCAAAGGTATAACGGCAAAACCCGCAAAAATGGCAATAAAAATGAGGCAAGGAGCCATCAAAAAAAGCCATTTGTTGGCTAAATTAGGCACAATGTCCTCTTTTTGAAGGAGTTTTAACAAATCCGCAAAAATTTGAAGCAAGCCGTATTTACCAACTTCCATCGGACCAAGACGGTCTTGCATGAAAGCGGATATTTTTCGCTCGCCATATACACCAACAACGATATTTGCGAGGATTAATGAGAGGGATATAATGAGGGCTATAAACATTTATTTTAACAGATTTTTAGTCGAAAAGCAACCAGTGTAAACCAAACTCAAAAGTACGTCCCATCGCAGCAAACTTAGGCGATACGTAATATCCATCACCCCAAAGTCCTTGATTGACGTGTCCAAATTTAAAGAATAATCTTACCCGATTGATTCGCAAATTGGCGAAGGCATCAGCCTGTAAATATCCCTCCACTTTTTGGGTATCTTGTAAATGAAATTGCTGAATGGCGGGCATATAAGCATCGGCATAATACCCTGATTTATAGTGTAATTCCACACCAGCTTGGACGTAGAGCTTTTTCCTGTACAATAAATCATAGGTGATTCTGGAATTGAAAAATATGGTTGGAATTCTGATGTTAGTTAGCGTAGAGTCTAACTTATTTGGTGTGATAAATAACTGACTACTTAATCCCAACTTCTTTATTTTATAATCTAATGCCATTCCAATTTTTGTGACAAAAATATCTCCTATGTCGTTTTTTACTCGTCCATTTTTATCATAATAAATATAGTCCGTAATCAAGCTCAAATCTATACTTGGACGAAATACTAAATTTTTATATTTTAGTGTGGTATATCCAAAAATATTCTGCACATTCATGTTTTTTCTTATTCCAACACTATCAACAGGAAATTGAAAATTATTTCTCCACCTAAAACCATTATTAATTGTGTATTGATGGGCAAATGTTGGTGAAGACGAAATACTTGAAAATCCTACATTCAGCCATTTACCTTGATATTCAAACTTAACTCGCCAATCTTTAAATGGTAATTGTAATTCACCTTCTGTATAAGTTCTGGTACTATCTTTAAAATACTGATTTAACCATATTCCGATAAAATTTTCAAATCTTTTTATCGTAAGTGGCTCATATTCAAACCTTCCCAAATATAAAGGGTCATCCGTAAATTTTTGAACTATATTCAAGGGATTTACATAACTTATATAACGCTGACGTAAATGCAAGCGATAATTAAAGCCTTTATAAAACCCTTTAATTCCAGTTTTGTGTTCAATATTAGAATACTGGCTTTCATTATAAAGGGAATCCAAGGCAAGTTTATTGGCAATACCTAATTTTCTAATTTTCGCTGTATCTTTTGGATAACTAAATCCATCACCGCCGTTCGGTAAATAAGCAAAAGGATAAAACCCATTTTGCCACCCTGCCCTAAAATCTTTATCTTTAAAATCAACCTTACGGCTCTGATAATCAACGATTTGATAAATCTGAAAAGCCTTGTAACCCACATATTCGTGATAGACATGAATGTTATACGATTTATCATTACTGAGAGCGTTAGTGAGTATCGGTTTGTTACCAGTAAATGCCAACATCTCATCATAAGTATAAGTAATAGGTATTTGAGAAGTAACATTCTGATTATTCTCCCGAACCACGCCCCCTTGGTCATTTGAAGTATGGTCAGACAAGTTAAAATAAGCCAAAATCGAGTACTTTTTATTCTTTGTCTGGTAATTGGTGTGCATCATAAAATCCCAATGACTGATGGCGGTATTGTCGCCCGAAACGGTTTTATCAATGAGTTGCTTATTGGCGGTGATGCGTTGTACATTGATTCCGACATTCCATAGAGAGTCAATATTTCTACTTAATTCAAACTGCAATAAATCTTGGTCATTGCCCCCAGGAACGTAAATAATATTGGAAAAAGGGGATTTTGTGTTGTAATAGCGTACCTGCGAGGGTTTGAAAGTAT
The DNA here is from genome assembly GCA_043760595.1 of Cytophagales bacterium. Classification (GTDB taxonomy): domain Bacteria; phylum Bacteroidota; class Bacteroidia; order Cytophagales; family Spirosomataceae; genus Arcicella. The sequence continues at coordinate 4,189 of JAYUOX010000324.1, read as the reverse complement.
AAAGCGAAAAGGCATCATAACCCAACAGCGTTCCAATTTGCTCGGGAGCTTTATAGAAAATCGGGCGGATGGCGGTTCCGATATTCCCTAAATCTTGATAGAGGTTTTTATTGCGTTGAACAAAATTATAATTATGAACACCGTCCATCGTGGTATCAATATTATAAAGTCGCTTTCGATTATTAAAAACGTCTTCTTCCAAAAAATACTTGGTCGAAGTCGGTCCATAAATCACCTTCGTAGAATCATCAAGCCCGATTCGTCCATTGGCATTGCTTTTTTTATCGGTAGGATTTCTTTGTGGGAAACCCGTCTGATTGTCTCCATTCGGAAAACCCGTAGTAGGGAAACCATTGCCACCTTGTTGAGGAATATTCGTAGGAAATTGGGCTTTCAAAGAGCCTGAAAACAAAAGTCCAATCGTGGTAAGGATATAAATATATAATTTCACACTACAAATTTAGGTAAAAAGGGATTAGGGTAAAAGAGGTTTTGGATTATAGCGTTTTGGGTTAGCAAAATTATAAAATTCATGACACTCATTGGTTCAGGTGTAACAAAATTGAATTATCAAAATCAGTTTTTATTTTACGAGTCAAAAAATCAATTTCAATTGGTAAATAATACAATTCAATTCCTTTCAGTAAGGGATTATTAAGAAACGGAATAAACTTGACCATGTCTTTTTCAGTCATTAAAATAGGCATTTTCTTTGAGGATATTTCTATTAAATCCTTCTCCGTAAAATCATAGTGGTCTCTGAAAATCAAGTGATTAGCTACCTCAAAATGCTTTTTGGCGTATTCTTCAAAAGGTTGAGGATTGGCAATTCCTGATAATAAAATGACTTTTATTAAGTCAATATTTACTTCTTCTGAACGGCAATTTAGCGGTTTTCCGTATAAAATTTTGGTAAAAAAAAGTGGGGTATCTTTCTTTAAATAAGGTTGTAATTTTTGTTTTATGGATACCTGTTTTTCAAGAGAAATATTGTCTGGACATTTTGTAACTATCACAATATCAGCCCGTTTTGTCCCGTGTCTCCGTTCACGTAGGCGACCCACAGGAAAGGCATAATCATCATAAATGGGTCGTGAATAATCCATTAATAAAATATTCAAAGAGGGTTTAATAGGTCGATGTTGAAAAGCATCATCAAGGATAATGAGTTCATTATCAGGATTTTGCGTTAAAATACTACTGATAGCCTCAACTCTATTCTCCCCAACTGTTACTAAAATATCTTTTGAAAATTTCTGATAAAATTGATAAGGTTCATCCCCAATGGTTTGAGCTGTGGCAGACGAATTAGCGATGATAAACCCCTTCGTCATTCGTCCATATCCTCTACTCAAAGTTGCAAGCGTACATTTATCTTTCAACAATCTAATCAAATATTCAACGTGTGGCGTTTTACCTGTGCCTCCAACCGTTAGATTTCCAACGTTAATAATGGGCAAGTTGAAGCTGTATTCTTCCCAAAAACCCTTATCATACAGATAATTACGGATGTCTGTAACTAAACCATATAAAATTGAAAAAGGAAGTAAAATAAATTTTAAGAGACCCATTTTGTTTATTTCAGCCTAAACTGTTAATTGATAACTGTTAACTGAACCCGCCGTTTAATAAAAAAACATAATTTACATTACAAAATTCAGAAAGAGTTACGACTTTTTAGTATATTCACACCCCTTTTAAGAAACTTTAACGTCCTTATTTCCTGTAAAAGTTTCTTGCAAATCTCCTAACACACAGATTTTCAGACAATTAATGATTTAATTTATTGATTTGAGTAGATATTAAAAGTCGATGAGCGAAAAGGGTAAAAAACTCTAAACTCTAAACTCTAAACTCTAAACTCCTAATCCGCCCTAACCAAATGATTTTCGTACAATGAGTCTCAAAGCTGTTTTTACCAAACATACACTTGATTTTAAATTCGAGGCTGGCACGTCTCGGGGCGTACTTACGCATAAAGATAGTTACTTTGTCAAGATTTTTGACCATGAAAATCCTGCTGTTTTTGGATTAGGAGAATGCTCGCCACTGAAAGGGCTAAGTATTGATGACCGCCCAGATTTTGATTTACAACTCCTCAGCATTTGCGAAAACTTCAATACCCTTGACCTCGAAGTTTATCCGTGGAACTTGAATATTATCCTCGACCAAGTGCTGGACAAAACCTTTCCTTCCATCGTTTTTGCCTTTGAAACTGCCATGCTGGATTTGATGAATGGGGGTAAAAGAGTAGTTTTCAATAATTCATTTGCCAAAGCTGACCGAACCATCAATATCAACGGATTGGTCTGGATGGGCAATCGTGATTTTATGCTCAAACAAATTGATGAAAAATTGGAAGCGGGGTATGACACCATAAAAATGAAAGTTGGGGCAATAGACTTTAAGAAAGAATGTGAAGTCTTAGCCTACATCCGTGAGCGTTACGATGAAAGCAAAATCACGCTCAGAGTGGATGCTAACGGTGCTTTTTCGATTCATGAAGTCTTTGATAAACTCCAAAAATTAGCTGAATTTAACCTTCATTCCATCGAACAACCCATCCGACAGGGTAATGAAGATTTGATGGCAGAATTGTGTCAGAATACACCCATCCCGATTGCTCTGGACGAAGAACTCATCGGAGTCAGAGAATATACGGATAAATATAAATTATTAAAGAAAATAATGCCCCAATTCATCATTTTGAAACCTACGCTCGTGGGTGGTTTTCAACAATGTAGAGAGTGGATTGAAAATGCCAATCGCCTAAAAATTGGCTGGTGGATGACCTCTGCCTTGGAGTCGAATGTTGGTTTGAATGCCATCACCCAATTTGCTGCCGAATTTAACAATAATATGCCTCAGGGACTTGGTACAGGACAATTATTCCACAACAACATCCCTTCTCCCCTCGAAATTAGTCAAGGAAAAATTTTTCATAATTCTCAAAATGCTTGGGATTTAGAGGTTTTGGAGTTTTTGGTTTAGAAATAAAAACTCCTTAAACCTTTGCAGTTTATTCAGTAGTTTGCAAATTTGTAAAATCAAACTAACGAAAAATAAATTTCAATGGATATTAAAATACTTGACCAAGACCTCCTTTCTTTATTTGAAAAAAGAGTAGAATTAAGCCAAATGGGCTACGACCACCGTGATTATGACGATGTAGAAGAGGCTCTACATGATCTGGAAGACGATTTTAACGAAAAGTACGGAGATTATTTAGAGGCAATCCTCTCAGAAATTCACAAAGAATATTGTCCAGAATCGGATGTATTATTGCCAACAGCCTATCTTGCCAAAACCTTCAAAGAAACCGCTGATGGTGGCATTGAAGTAGGTAAAGATGCAGGTGTTTTGGTAGAATTAGAAGCTGACCCAGATGCAAAGGCAAAATTGATTTTGTTGCCAACGCCAACTCGTATTGTTTTGCAGGTTGGAAAGAAGAAAAATATCGTTTGGGAAGCGGAGTAGGTTAAATCTCAAAACGATGTTAGATGAAGAGGAAATAAACTATTGAAATCGATGGTAAAATCAGTCATTTTTACGTTATTTTTCATGCTATCATTTGCAGATAATTTCAAATCACAACAACTTAAATACCAACGAGTACGAACCGCCTACGATGAAAAATCGGAGGCGGTTTTTGCTTTACTGAAATCTAAAAACCTCTCTGTGGATAAATTACGCTTGTTTATTCGAGTTTTTAAGAAAGATGAAATCTTAGAAATTTGGGCAAAAAATACTGATACTCAAATTTTTCAATTACTCAAAATCTACAATATTGCTTCCTCCTCGGGCAATCTGGGACCCAAACGTAAACAAGGCGATATGCAAACACCCGAAGGATTTTATCACATTGACCGATTTAATCCCGTCAGTAATTTTTATTTGTCTTTGGGCATAAATTATCCAAATACTTCTGATAAAATTTTGGGAGAAAAAGGAAATTTGGGCGGTGATATTTTCATTCATGGCTCAAACGTTACAGTGGGCTGTATGCCCATGACAGATGACAAAATCAAGGAAATCTATATCCTGACCGTCGAAGCCCATAACGCTGGGCAAACCGAAATTCCAGTACATATTTTTCCAACAAAATTGACGGATTCCAATATGAGTATGCTTCAAAAATGGGCAAAATCCCCCGATTTTATTTCATATTGGAAAACAATAAAAAATGGAC
>JAYUOX010000323.1:0-3418 GCA_043760595.1 Cytophagales bacterium | reverse complement strand
AAGCCTTCACTTCTTGGTCGCCAGTAGCCATTCCGTTTCTGACACTAATACCCCAAAATAATACTAAGGCAGCAACGCCCAATCCGATAAGAAGTCCTTTTGACATAATTTTTTTAATTTGAAAACCTTTTAATTTGAAAATTTGAAAAATGAATAATTTGAAAAATGAATAATTTGAAAGTTTGGCAATTAGTTAATTTGAAGATTTGAGAATTAATCTCGTCATCAAATTAGCACATTATCAAATTATCAGATTGATTTTATTTTCAAATTATGAGTCAAATGTAAATGAATTTTTGAAATACCCATAAAATCTGTGGTGAATATTTGGTTTTTGATGGGCAGCGGTTATTTTTTGATGTGATTTTTTTGGGCAAAATAATAAATGAGTAACGAGAATTGGATAAAAGCATACGTTAAAATCGAAATGGCAGGAATTTCCCAAATTTCGTAGAAGCTTTGTTCAAAATCAATAGAACAACCAACGCTCATCATACCGACAATTTGTTGAGTATCCTCCTTTTAAAATCAGAACACATACTGGTCATTAAGGCTAAATATGATTAGAAATTATGATATTTAAATATCTGATTATTAGTTCATTGACCAAATGGTATAATTCAAAATTGTAGCAAAACTCACCCAGCAAATATATGGAACAAGTAGCCATGCCGCCTTCTTAGAAGATTCAGCAAAAACAAATATTGTGGTAATAATGGTAACGACCATCAAGAGAATATCTACCAAAGCCCAGGCTGGTGAATGCCATAAAAAGAACAAAAGCGACCAGATAAAATTCAAGAATAATTGTATGCCAAAGATAGTGAGTGCCTTTCTTTTGTAGGCTTCGGAGGTATCGCTTTTCCAGATTGTCCATAAAGATATTCCCATCAAAATATAGAGGGTCGTCCAGACTGGTCCAAACAAAAATGCTGGCGGATTCCAAGAGGGTTTGTTGAGGGAATTAAACCAAGTCCCCAATCCTGATTGTGAGAAAAACCCACTGGCGAAACCTCCGCCCAAACATAGGGCGATGGAAAGGATTAATTTAGTTCTTGATGAAAGTTGCATTTGCATATTTTTTATTATTTTTTACCTCCAAAATGATACCCCACGCCCAACCAAGCCCTAAATTTACCTGAGTTACCATCCGAATCCACAAAGGGTCCTGTTTCGAAATTAATACTAACTTTACTCGCTTTCTCGAATGGATAGGCTCGCACGCCGAAGATTCCAAAATAACCGTTAATGAGAGTTCTGTCATAAAATGCCCCGATGATTCCCATATTTGCACCACCTCCTACATAAAAATTTGCGTTGCGTGAATAAGCCACATTAACCATCAAAGCCGTCTCAGTATTTAAAGAAGAAGTAAAGGAATTCATTTGAAAACGAAAATCTGCCCAAAATACTTTGGTAGGGTTTGTGGCTATCGAAAGTTGTTGTGCATTATCGAACGGATAATAGCTAACCGACTGTGCATCAGTTTTTTGATGAAAATATACTACAAAAAATATTGCTAAAATAGTTTGATATAGTTTCATGAAAATTGGTGGTTTAATGTTATTTTAACGAAAGTAAAGAATAAATCCGAAATCCACACTCCGCAATCCGAAATCATTAGAATCCCATTTCGTTTAGGGCTGCTTTTGCTTTGTTATCAACCGAATTTTTGTATTCGTGCTTTTTGTAGGAAATGGCTTTTTCAAAATAAGTTTTTGCTTTTGTTTTATCATTTTTTGATTGAAGAATATAGCCCAATTGTAAAGCAGAACTTGCTCCAAACGACCAATTTTGATTCTCAGAAAGCATAATTGCTCTTTCAAAATAGATGATGGATTGGGGTAAATTATTTATTTTTTGAAAAATTCTACCTTTCCGATAATTATATTCGGCAGGAGTCGAAATTGGGTCAAAACTATTGTCTGAATACGCATTGATAGTTTCCAAAGCCTTGTCATAATATCCTCCATCAAAGGCTAAACGGGCTTTCATTAATACTTGTTGGGAGACTGATTTCTGAGATTTTTTATTCAAATAACTCTCCGCAAATTTACTGGCAACCTGGTCGGATTCCACAATAACTGAACCCGTCGATTTGATTTTTTCTAAATATTGAATACCTTTAACTTCCTCGTTATCAAGCCAATAACACAGAAATAGTTTGTAATACGTATCTTTCAAAAAATTAAATCCTTTGTATTTTGCCAGAAAATTTTGGAATAATTTTGAAGCCGTTTGATATTGTCCTTTTTGCAAATAAATCTCGGCTTTGAGATATTCTAAAAATGGGAAAGGCAGATGATTTTTATCCAATTTGCGGTTATCCATAATGGTCAAAGCAACCTCACTTTTTCCTTCTTTCATTAACGTTGTAATTCCGAAAAAAATAAATAGTTGATTGTCTGAATGTTGTTGGATAAACTCTTGAAAATCAGTGAGTTTCTTTGGGGTAAATTTTAGAATAAAGGCATGAATCAAGTAATCAATTAACTGGGCTTCATCGCTATACATGGGGTCTTTTTGAATGACTTTTTGTATCTCAGCAAGTCCCTGTTTGATGTTGCCTTTTAGTCCCAACAGTGTGGCAACCCACTGATAATTTTCGGGCGTTGAACCGATAAGAATATGAAGTAGCCCTAATGATTTTTGATTAGGTAAAAAATCAGGAAATTCCTTGGCGTTGGCTTCTAATAATTTATAGGCTTTGATAATTTCCCATGAGCCTTTGACTTCATGCCCAAATTTCAATTTCACGAAGGCAGTATGGATGCGTATTTCTGCTTGTAGGAAACGATTATAAGGAGATTTTTTATCTAATTTTTCAAGATATGCTAATCTACTGTTTTGATTATCAATGAATTGCTCATAGAAATTTTTTTCTTCATTGATTAATAATTGAATCAAATCTGCATAGCTTTTTAGGTGGATTTTTACACCATTATTGGTTTTATCGTTCTCCAGAATGGCTCTACCTACGCTCAAATTCGTCTTAATTATCTCTGAATAAGCCCTTTTCATGGTCGGATTCATGTCAAAATCTGCGGCTTTTGGGCTTAGAGAAATTAGAGTTATAAGGAATATGAAGAACGTTTTTTTCATACTCCTACCACCTCGAAAGCACCTGTGTACGATGAGCGTCTATTTTCAAGAAAATAAATAACAATATTGAAAACGACCAAAGTGAAGACCCTCCGTAGCTGAAAAAGGGCAGCGGGATTCCGATAACAGGCATCAGTCCGATGGTCATACCGATATTGACCAAGAAGTGAAAAAACAGGATGGAGACTACCCCGTAGCCATAGACTCGGGCAAATCGGGATTTTTGTCGTTCTGCCAGATAAATTACTCGTAATAAAAGCCCTAAGAACAAGCCTACGACCAATAAACTTCCTGCAAAACCTTCTTCTTCACCAAC
>JAYUOX010000322.1:0-3434 GCA_043760595.1 Cytophagales bacterium | reverse complement strand
AAGAATAATAATTAAAAAAAGCGTGTTATAAAGGTATTTTGTAGAGATAACGTACGTTCTTTTTATTTTACTCTTTTGGGATTTATATCGAAGCCATGGTACGGAGGGCTTCTATACCGGGCATAAAGAAATAAGCCCCCCCCTTTACAGTAACAAACTGAGGAATATTTTTTACTTTTTTTCGTACAGGACACCCCTGAACAGTTAAATTGCCTGGCGTGTATTTTAGATTATCGTATGCGAAACCGTTAATGGGGTCAACATCAAAATCTAAACCATCAAATTTAGTATTATTGAGCCATGCTTGTTGGATAAATTCAAACTGCCTGGCGATATTAGCATTAAAACAGATGAAATATAAACCCCTCTCTCCCGCAACCGTCGATGTCAACATTTTATCAGGATTCATGCTTTCATCAAGTGGCTCACCGTAGGACCTTCCTCTGCGTAAGATTCTGTGTTTATTAGTAATATTTTTCGACGCTTCTCTGTCATTATCAATGCCATCACGTGGGTTAGATTTACGGATATGCGAACCAACGGGACATTTAAAACCATCCTTATCATTTTCTGCATAAAAGAAATCGTTTTTATCCATTAAAGATTTGTTGGGATTATCGGTCAGTGTTAGCGGATCGCCATTTGGGAATCTTCCAAACATCTTTGAAGCTAACAAAATATCATCTCCAACATTGAAATGTGGATTAGTTTGAACTTCGTTTTTAATAAAACCCCAGAACCCTTTTACATCTTGTTCCAAATGCCTAAACACCAAATAAGAGCCATTTTTTCCTATCTCTTCTGCTTTGTTTCCATGCTGATAAATGGGGCTAAAAGGCATGATATTATATTCGTTTTCATATCCCAAAATAAATTCTCCTGGCATACTCATATTAAAGTCGTCAAACTCATTAGTAGGTTCAATTTCTGTATTAGAGAATCCTTTAATTTTGGGCTGCGAAATCCCATCTGTAAATCCAAAATGCTCTTTATGTTCAGGAATGGGCATATTTGAAGTATCTAATTTGATAATTTCTTGAATATCATAAGCTTCAAAAACTGCTTTCAAATCGTCATATTGCTTTTTTAATTCATCACAATCTTTCGCATAAAGCATCAATACAACATCAATTTCACGGTCGTGTTTTTCATTTCCCCAGTCCCATAAACTTGAATCATTGGTACCTAAATCTCCCAATAATCTTTTTCTGACTTCGGATGTTATGCCTTCCTCAAATTCTCTCGAAAAATGGGTTATCACAACGTCATTTTCATCTCTTAGTTTCTCTATTCCATGATTTGTAAAGGCAATTTGCAGGGCAAATAAATAAGGTTTTGAAGTATTGGCAGTTGTTATTTTGTTAACAATCCCTGCGAGCCATTGTTTGGCTTTCACGGTTTCATTGAACTTAATCATGACATAGCAAGCAGAGTTTAATTCTGAATACGACCTTAGCAAAAGTCCTTGTATATCTTCTTTTTGTAATTGAATTTCCATAGTTTTAGAATAATTTTAGCCACTCTTTAATTTCGTTTTCTGTCATTTTATTTCCTATACCGAGTGCAATTTTATGATTACGATAAATATTTTTAACCGTTAAAGTAGGATACGCACTATACCAAACGTTTGTAGCCACTTGGTTTTTTCTTGCCACAGACTTGAAAAAAGTTTCACTGGTAGCTTCTTTGAAAATCAAGAAACAAGTCTGAGGAAAGCGTTCAGTATTACTCCACGCCAAGGTGAGTCCTTTGGCAGCTCTATCGACAAAATCGCTGAGATAATTTTCCCAAGTGCCATCAAAATTGCTAAAAAAGATGAGTCGCCGTCCGTTATCAATTATGCTCCAACGGGCAAAGTGAATAGACGTTATACCGCTCAGATTACCAACATCATCCGTATATTTGACATTGGTATTCAAAAACCAAAGACCAATCCACTGCAAACTACGCCTGAATAAGCCTTTTTTTATAAATACCACATGAGAAAACTGATTTTGAATAATCCTATCTTCCATCAACGTTAGGGCAGTTACTTTATCATAATCTACATCGGCTTCTCTGATGACAAGGTCAGTTTTTTCAAGAATTCTTAGGTAAATAACGCCAATGATAATGAGCATAATGATTCCAAGAAATCCATACAAACCTATCCCAAATAAATAAAAAATGAACCACAGAACAACAACTGGGAGTAATAAACGGAATCCTATATAAAATAATGTTAGCTTCTGACTCCACTTTCCCAATTCAATTTCAGTTGCTTTTTGTATGAGCGAAGTGTCTTGCTTTACATAATTTTCAATACTTTCTTTTACTGCTTTGGAGGACATTTGGGCATAAGATTTTTCATCTAAATGCACCTGAATAGCCTTATAAAGTGCTTCTTCTTTTTTGATAATATCGACCGTTAGCCCTTGATAACCTCGGTAAAAAGCGTGAACGGTCTTCTCATTTTTTCGGATAAAATCTTTTACGTCATTTTCTGGTAGTAAAGTTCTGTCGAAAGTTTTACAACACGAAAATATTTCTACAAAACCATCTAAAGTTCCAGGTTTTGTAATCTCCGAAAGATGTGCTTCCAAGGATTCATCAAAATTGGAAGAATAAACTAATTGGTCTGGAATTTTTTCACCCTTCAAGTCTTCACAAGCAGGTAAAATCACGAATCGACAAAAATGAAGTCCTTTGATGGAGTCTTTATCAAAATCCAGTATTGACTTATTTCCGCCAACTGGTTTTCCAACATTATCATTAATTATTTTCAACTTTTCTTCGAGAACTTTGAGAAAATCCGCTTGAATCTCGGCAATAATGGTCAATGCGATTTGATTAGTATAATTTTTCATAAGGTTATCGTTAAATATCGGGAGGTTTCAGAATGTAAGATATTGGTTTACAGCACCTTAATATCATCTAATGATGTAAATTTGTTAGGATAAAATGATAAATACAAGAATTGAGGACAAATCTTATTATACGGTATATCAATCAAAAATTTATCATTAGAGAATGAAATGAAGCCAAAAACTATATAAACTGAAAAGCATAATAATTAGCTCGTTTACTGCCTGTTTAGGTTTTATACTTGACACCATAATTTATCAAAACATATTGATAATCAATTAATTGTAATGCTTACATACGATGCATAGTGAAGATACCAGCCAAGAAGAAATACCTCAGGACCGACGAGTGGTACTACCGACTAAGTATGAAATACTTACCTACTCCTGACGTAACTTTAGTACGTGATATTGATGGAAAACACACAACAACGGTAAGACGAATATGGAACACCAACAATAGCGAAATTATAAACTTAATTTTTGGAAACGCTAACTATGCCATCTACTATACACTGTGATTTAGCCCCATAGCCAATAAATTTTCCGATTAGCTTATTTCCATATGAATTCATTTCGAGTACAGCCGAC
>JAYUOX010000321.1:0-9885 GCA_043760595.1 Cytophagales bacterium | reverse complement strand
TCAAATAACGAACATCAATAAACTAACATCAAAAACAACCATGAAATACTTAAAATTTAACCTTTTCTTTTTATTAGTCTTATTGTTATCCGCTTGTACTCCCAAAGAAGACAATCAAGCTGACTCCGACCCTGATTTTAATAACGTAAAAGTTACTGTAAATATTCAACGGCTTGATAAAGAATTGTTTGCGTGTCAAAGTAAGGACGATTTATTGGAGTTTTTTGATAAATATCCAAATTTCATCAGCGATTATTTTCAAGTTTCATCCGCTGATTTTGATAAATTAGCAGAACAATTTTTACCCTTAATCCAAAATCCAGGACTTCGTAATTTTTATAAACAGTCGCAAGAACCAGCCTTTTTTGGAAGTCAAACCCTTGAAAATGAGTTCCGTACCGCCTTCCAACACATCAAATATTACTACCCTAATTTTAAAGAACCCAAAATCTATACCATTTTTTCAGGATTCTTCAATCAGTTCAATTTAAAGAATCCAGAATTGATGGTTTCAGACTCCGTAATCTATATTGGTTTGGATTATTTTATGGGCAAAAAAGGGAAATATTTACCCGAAGTTTACGACTATCAACTCCGCAAAGCCATGCCCGAAGCCCTTGTGCCACAGGCAGTTTTGATGCTATCACAACGATATAATACTACCAATCCAAAAGATAAATTCCTCTTGTCGGACATGGTTTGGTATGGTAAAAGCTACGTTTTTGCCCACACCATGATGCCCGAAAAAGCGGACAGCTTGTTGATTGGCTACACCACCCAACAATTAGATGAAAGTTATCAATTTCAAGAAAATATTTGGGCTCATTTTATTGATAATCAGCTACTTTACAATAATCAAGAACCCGTAAAAGCCAAATACGTAGGTGAACGCCCAAAAACGCCCGAAATTGGAAAAAGTTGCCCAGGCTCAATCGGAAGGTGGTTGGGTTGGAGAATTGTGGGGAAATATTTTGATGAAAATAAAAAAATAACCATCCAAGAACTAATGAAAATGACCGATGCCCAAAAGATTTTTGAAGCATCAAAATACAAGGGATTGCCTGATGAGGAATAAAACTAAAACAAACCCAAAAATGAAAATCAACAAATTATTACTGCTAATCGCTTTCATAAGCATCAGCAATCTCGCAAAAGCTCAATTATACCAATCAGCTTTGGGCATAAGATTAGGACCTTCAAACGGAATAACTTATAAAACTTTTATCAATAAAAATGCCGCCATTGAAGCTATTGGCACTTTTCGGTATCAAGGCATTGGACTGACGGGTTTGTATGAAGTTCACGGAAGAGCCTTCAAATCCAGAGATTTTAATTGGTTCATTGGTGGAGGTGGACACGTGTATGTGTGGGGAGAAAAAAATCGTCCGAAATTTTTGGATAGAGAACAAAGAATGGTTTTGGGATTAGATGGAATTTTGGGATTAGAAGCCAAAGTCAGAGGAATCCCCTTAGCCATCAGTTTAGACTGGAAACCCACTATCAACATCATCAATTACAGCGGATTTTGGGGTGATGAAATTGCTTTATCCTTGCGTTACACTTGGTAGAAAAGCAACAAAAAAGCCTTGATTTCATTAAAATCAAGGCTTTTTTATTGTAAGCAAGATATTACTTAACCATTAAGTTACCTCTAATTTCACCACCTGGATTTGCAGGAGTGTGAAGATTTACGTACATGATACCGCCCAATAAATCTGCTTCTTGTGCCGTTGTGAGTGGAGTAGCAACAGGGAAAGCAATTGGTGAACTCAAAGATGTACCAAAATTGAAGGTTACTCCACCTGATTTAGTAGCATTAATTGGAACTACTTGTGTATGGATGTGTCCTCCCGTTGGAGTCAAACCAGTGTAAGTAGTTGTAATACTTAATATCTTAGTTGTCTGATTGTAAGTTCCTTTAACCGACCCAGTTGCTGATGTTGTAACCGCAGGTACTTCATTTGCTCCTGAAAGTGTTGTTGAGACTTCAAAAATTTTGTCTGCAATTACAACTGGTTCATCTTTTTTGCAAGAGAATGTCAAAGCAGAAATTGCTAATAATGAGAATAAAAGTGATTTTTTCATTGAGAATGTTTTTTTAAATAAAATTTTGAAAATGATTTTTGTAAAAATAATGTTACAACATACATACGATGATAAACCTATTTTGGTTGTCTTTGTTATTTAATAAATAAAGAAAAATTTAACAAACGGTACATATTAAGATAATTACCACCATAAAATTAAATGGCAAAACGAAATTTCGGGGCGGAAGTATCCCCAGAAGACAAGAAAAAAGTAAGTAAAGAAGGCTTCCAAAAAGCCTTGAAAATTTTCAGATTTACCCTTCCCTACAAAGGCACATTCTTTGTAGGTTTTATATTTTTGATTCTCTCGCAGATAACCTCCATGAGTATTCCTTTGCTGATGGGGCAAATGGTTGGGGCGATTGTTTCACCGCAAAAGGCTGTAAGTGAGGGAATTACAAATATTCCAACGAATGGTTTTAGTCAGAAAATTCAGCATTTCCTGCACCTTGATTCAACGCAATTGACTTTGAATAGTGTAACAACGTTGTTTGCAATCTTACTGATTTTGCAAGCGGGTTTTTCATTTATTCGGGTTTACACCTTCACCCTTGTTTCCGAACAATCCATGCGAGATTTACGGAAAACACTTTACACCAAAATAATTACTTTGCCAATTCCTTTTTTTGAAAAAAATCGAGTTGGAGAATTAATGAGTCGCATTACAACCGATATTACTCAACTCCAAGATGTTCTTTCAATAACGTTGGCAGAATTTTTTCGTCAGATTTTTACGCTTGTGGGCGGTATCATTTTGATTTCTTTTCTTTCCAGTAAACTCACGATGTTCATGCTTTTGACGTTTCCATTTTTGGTGGTTGCAGCAATTATTTTTGGCAGATTTATTCGTAAAAACTCTAAGAAAGTACAGGATGAATTGGCTTCTACAAACATTATCGTGGAGGAAACTTTGCAATCAATAAATGTAGTCAAAGCCTTCACCAATGAGGATTTGGAGGTAAAAAGATACAGTTCATCGGTTCAAAAAGTAGTGGATTATGCCTTGAAAGCTGCCACATTCAGAGGAGCGTTTATTTCATTCATCATCTTCGTTTTATTCGGTGGAATCGTAGGCGTGGTTTGGTACGGTGGAAACTTGGTTTTACAAGGAGAATTAGCTTTTAAAGACCTTTTTACGTTTATTATTTATACAGGTTTCATTGGTGGATCTGTTGGTGGATTGGGTGATATGTACGCCCAAATTCAAAAAACAGTGGGTGCTTCGGAAAGGATCTTGGAGATTTTGGAAGAGAAATCGGAAATAGAAGTTGAGTCGTCTCCGTTGTTGTCTCTGTCTTCACAGACAACGGCGAGTAAGCAACCGAACATCGAACCGAAGCGTCGGTCGCATCGAACATCGAAAATCGTGTATCAAAACGTTGCCTTCTCCTACCCATCACGTCCAGATATGGAAGTTTTACAGAATATTAATCTCCAAGTAAAAACGGGTGAAAAGGTTGGTTTAGTTGGATATTCAGGAGCGGGAAAATCAACGATTGTTCAATTATTGATGCGTTATTATAAATTGACGGGCGGGCAAATTTTGGTTGATGGCAAGAATATTAACGAATATAATCTCACAGAATTACGTAAAAATATCGCCATCGTACCCCAGGAAGTAATGCTTTTTGGCGGAACAATTTATGAGAATATTGCTTATGGAAATCCACAAGCCTCTGAAAATGAGGTGATTGAAGCATCAAAAAAAGCTAATGCCTTTGATTTTATTGAATCATTCCCCGAAAAATTTCAAACCATCGTGGGCGAACGAGGCGTGAAACTCTCGGGTGGACAACGCCAGCGAGTAGCCATTGCCAGAGCTATTTTGAAAAACCCAGCCATCTTGATTTTGGACGAAGCCACCAGTGCCTTAGATTCTGAATCGGAGAAGTTAGTACAAGATGCTTTGGACACCTTAATGCAAAACCGCACGACCATAATCATTGCCCACCGTTTGGCAACGATTAGAAATGTTGATACGATTTACGTATTAAAAGAAGGCGAAATTTCAGAACAAGGTTCGCACGACGAATTGGTAATGATTGAGAACGGGATTTATGCCAGTTTAGTGAAGTTACAGTTTGAAAACGCAGTTTTGGAATAATCCAAAATAGCTATTTTTGTCGTATGGCAGTATTTTTGATAAGTATATTTAAAAATTATCCAAAAATAATTACCACTCAATGGATTATGTAGTTAAAAGATTAGATTTTTTATTGAAAATCAGTAACTTGCGTGAAATTTATTTCATCATAAACCCAAAAACGGTATTTTAATTAAATAAACTACTAAAACATTAATTAACCTAAACCATGAACCTTTTAGAGTAATGAGCCTTGCCAGAAACTCTATTCATGTAATGCAAACCAATGGAAAATAAAAGTAAGAACCCCGCCGAGTACGGCTACTGTAAAGACGGCAAGGTATTTTTGAAAGGCTACGCTGAGTACGAAGACCGCCAAATTGGAGTAGTAAGAAACTCCGAAGAAGAAGCACTACAATATTTTGTTAATCGCTTCTCTATTGCTGAAAACAAGGTAAATACCCTGTTTGAACAAGTCGAAGAAGCCCAAAATAAGGGCTCGTATTTGACTAAATTGCTCCAACTTCGTAAAGCCCTCACAGAATTTGATGGACTTGGTAATTTCATTCCGTTGCTCGAAAGATTAGACGGACTTGAGCTTGAACTTCGTGAACTGATTTTGAACAACCAAATCAAAAATCTCGAAATCAAGAAAGCCTTGATTGAAGAACTCAAGGAAGCTGGCAAAACTGAGGATTGGGCAGTGGCTACCGAAGAAATCATGGAGATTAAATCAAAATGGTTGAAAACTGGTCCTGTCGATAAAAATCTTCAAGATGGTGTAGAAGGTGAATTTGAAGAAATCGTGGATGAGTTCTTCGTACGTCGTCGTGAGTATTATTCTGAGAAAAACAGAGTTATTGACGAAAAATTAGCGACTCTTCAACGCATCGTGGACGATGCCCGCAACCTACGCTACGAAAAAGACGTGGATGTGGCATTTGAAACTATCAAAAACTTGCAACGTGAGTGGAAAACGATTATGAACGTACCACCCAAAAAGCAAAGTATGCTTTGGAAACAATTCAAGCGTTCTAATGATTACTTCTTTGAGCGTTACAACCGTGAAAAAGGTATTATTTCGACCATCAGAATTGACCCACGTGTGCAACAAATGAAAGAAATGACTACCGAATTGGAGGGTTTGTTGAAAACACAGTCTGATATTCCGTCAACTTCTGAGAAAGCCAAAGGATATTTAGTAAAATGGAAAGAATTAGCAGCACAAACCAAAAACCTTGACCGCAACATCGCCGAGCGTTTTAGAAATGTTTGTGATAAGATTTTTGAAATGAACTATCTGTTGCGTGTAATCAGCTACCGTCATCCTTCTTTGGACGATAAACCAAGAGTTGAACAGCTAAAAATCATGATTAATCAGATGGATTACATGACCAAGAAAGAGAAAAATGAATTGGATGCTTTCATAACCGATATGCAATATGGCGGACAGATGGGTGATAAATTGGTGATGAATAAAATCAATACCCAAAAACGTAAAATTTCAATGAAAGAAACATTGCTGATAGAATTCAAGAAAGAACTTGAAGTATTGTTAGACCAATAGTTTCGTAGAAATAAATTTACAAAAAGCCTTCTCAGTGTAAATTGAGAAGGCTTTTTTGTTTTTATAGGGAATGTAGATATTGCCACCAAGGCTCAAAGAACACCAAAATTTATAAAGTTCTTAAAATCAAAAACTTAGTGCCTTAGTGTCTTGGTGGCAATATCTACACTAAACCTTTTTATGCATTTCATGTCTTACTCAAAAAATAACACAAGACCATGAAAATCAATAATCAGATAAAAATAGAACATCTTTTTCAGCGGGCGGGCTTCGGGGCTACACCCGCACAGATACGGGAGTTTGGCGAAAAATCTCCTGAAAAAACCTTCAAATTCCTTTTGAAGGATGCCGAAAAAATCAACTTCTTAACGGTAATTGACGAAGAAAATACCGTGGTTACTCGTAAAAAAATATTACGTAAAGTGCTGAATACGAAAGGATTAAGTTCCAACGAAATCAAAGAACAACTCAAAGAGGCACGTGAAAAAATTACAGATTTGAATTTTCTGTGGGTCAAAAATATAGCTACGGGCGAGAGTATGCTACGGGAGAAAATGACCCTCTTTTGGCATGGTCATTTTGCGTGTAGAGTTCGACAACCGCTTACTGTTCAAATCCAAAATAATGTTATTCGTAAAAATGCTTTGGGTAAATTTGGAGACTTGCTTTTGGCAGTTTCCAAAGACCCTGGGATGTTGCAATTCCTTAATAATCAACAGAATAAGAAGAATTCACCCAATGAAAATTTTGCCCGTGAAGTGATGGAATTATTCACCTTGGGACGGGGCAATTATACTGAACACGACATCAAAGAAGCCGCCCGTGCCTTTACGGGTTGGGGGTCAAATCTTCAAGGTGAATTTGTGTTTAAAAATAATCAACACGATGATGGAGAGAAGACTTTTCAAGGCAAAACGGGTAACTTCAAAGGCGAAGATATTTTGAATATTATCCTCCAAAATCCACAAACAGCAACCTTTATTTCAACAAAAATTTATCGTTATTTTGTGAATGAAAATGTTGATAACCAGATAGTTGAGCAAATGGCAAAGCGTTTTCGTGCAACGGATTATGACATTGCCGATTTGATGGAATATGTCTTCACGAGTGATTGGTTTTATCGTCAAGAGAACATCGGGACTCGTATAAAATCACCCGTGGAATTATTGGTGGGAATGCAACGAAATTTTGGTATTCAATTCGACAGAAAACAATCCGTTTTGTTCATCCAAAAAACTTTGGGACAAATATTATTTTACCCCCCTAACGTAGCGGGTTGGTCGGGTGGAAAAAACTGGATAGATTCCTCAACGCTGATGACCCGCATGAAATTACCCGAATTGATTTTTAAGGATGCTGAAATCAGTTTTCAACCAAAAGATGATGGCGATGTCAATACCGAAAATCTGAGTAAGAAAATCAAACAAATGCAAGCCATAATCGACTGGACGGCATTTCAGAGTAATTTCTCAACCAATAATCCGCAAGAATTATTAGATAAATTGGATGCTTATTTATTAGCAAGACCACTTTCTAATCAACAAAAAAGTATGATTTTGAGCAAATCAGAGGGAGAAACAGGGATTGAGTTAATTCAAAATTTGTGTCAAAGTATTGCTTCTTTGCCTGAATATCAGTTAGGTTAATTTTTATTACTTTTATTTGCAATCATGTTGCATAAGTAGTATTTTTGCAACATGATTACATTCACAAAACATACGCACGAACACAGTAAAATTGAAAAGGTAGGATTTTACCTTTCTTTGGCTTGTGCGGTGCATTGTATTGCCACGCCAGTATTGATTACTTTGCTTCCATTTTTAGGTGGAAGTTTTGTAGCAAATCACACTTGGGAGCTATGGTTTATTGGTGGAAGTTTGATTTTGGCGAGCGTGCTTTTATTCAACGATTATCGTAAACATCAGAATCCATTGCCCTTGACTTTATTGGTAGGAAGTTTATCAGTTAAATTGTTGGAAATCTTGTGGTTAGGTGAAACATTTGAATTTATCACAGGTACGTTGGGGGCATTATTTATTGCCTCAGCTTATTATTTCAACTGGAAATATAAGAAAGAATGTCGTTGCTGAGAGAGGTTTAAGGGATTGGGTGCAACCGTCGCTCGGTTGGGTATTAGTAAAAAATATTATTTTTCAAAAACCCTCTCAGTGTTTAATTGAGAGGGTTTTTTGATTGAATAGGCGGTTCTTTATCTAAATTTAGTAAAAATTTATCAGTAGTTCTACCTATAAAATGTATTTTCCCAAAATAACAAGGAGACCATTTTTCTTTTCTAAATTTGCACTAAACTTTCACATTTAACCAATCATTATGAAACGTAAAAATATTATTAGCCTCTCCGTAGCCTTCGCCTTTTTGAGTTTGTCCATCACGGGTATCTTGTTGTATATCAAACAAAAAGCCCATGCCGTTGAGATTACACATACCATTTTTGGGCTTATTTTCGTTGGTTTTGCCATTTTTCATATTGTCAATAACTGGTCGTCCATTACGGGATATTCAAGAGAAAGAAAATCAGGAAAATTTCAGAAGGAATTTATCGTTGCATTCTTGGTATTTGGGGTAGTTTTGGCAGGAACCGCCTCAGAAATTCTTGAACCTGTGGCTGAAGCAGGAAAAGTTTTTGCGAAAAAAAGACCACCAAGACCTGAGAGTTTATCATACGAAGAAATAAAAACCAACCAAGATTTAAAAGGAACAGCTTTGAGGGTTTTGGTAGAAAAAAATAAAGAAACAGAGTTGCCAGTCGTAGCGATATGGGTAGAAGATGCCAACCATAAATTTGTGGAAAATCTATACGTACCCGCTAAACAAGCCAAAATGCCCGCAAGCGAGGAAGAAGCCAGGGAGGGACATTTTGAAATATCGGATTTTAAATCTGAATCGTTGCCAACTTGGCAAGCAAAAGTAAACGTAAAAACTGCATTATCAGAAAAAGAAACACCACACGAAAACTTTGTGGTTAATTCAAAAACCTCAGCAAAGAGTGTTTTTTATGTGATGATGGAAGTGAAAAGTAAGGATAAAAATGAGGTTTATGAAGCAAAGGTAGATGAAGCGAATGGCGGATTTTCTAAATTAAAATCAGGTGTTAATGTGCTGATTAAGAGTGGGTTAGTGGAAATACTGTAGCTCGAAGTGGTACTTCGAGAAGCGTTGAATAATTGCACTCGACTTCTCGAAGTGCCACTTCGAGCTACAGTAAATTCCGACGAAACTCTAAAGGTGAAATCTCCGTCAATTTTTTGAAATACTTAGAAAAATACGATTGGTCAGAAAAGTTGAGTTTGTACGCAATTTCAGAAATTCCCAAATCCGTATGGGTTAAATATCGCTTAATTTCCATCACCATTCTATCATTTATCAAATCCGTTGAAGTCCTGCCTGTTACATTTCTGACCGTCTCGCTGAGGTGATTAGGCGTTATTGTGAGCAAGTCTGCATATTGTTTTACTGACAAATTCTCCTGACATTTTTCTTCAATTAGTTGCTTAAATCGCTTCACCAAAATCCGTCCTTTGTGAGTCTGCTCGTCAATTGTACCTACTGGATAAATTCGTTTGCTTTGAATCAGAATCAAATCCAATAATGCTCTGATAACTTCTTCATTATCAGATAGTTTCAACGTATTTTCAGTAATTGCTTTTTGAAAGAGGTCAATGAAAATTTGCCTTTCTGAATCATTTTCTAAATAAAGTGGGGGCGTTTCTTGGGCTAAATTATAGAAAAATGGCAACTCAAAAAGTTTGTATGGCTCTGTTTTATTGAAGTGATAAAAGGACGAAGTAAACAGAAAAATATAGCCCTGAACATCCTCCGAAAGTTCTAATTCATGGATTTGTCCAGGGGAAAGAAAAAAGATGGAAAAAGGTTTAATTAGATGATGTTGAAAATCAATCGTATGTACGCCCTCGCCCTGTGTGAGAAACAAAATCTCATAAAAATCATCGTGCCTGTGTGGGTACGTAACCTTGAAATTGCGATGAATATCAAAGACCTCAATCTGAAACTGAATGGTTTTTTCAGTCTTTGAGTTGAATTTATCTATGCTATAAACGGGGATGGTTTTCATGTGTTGAAATACTGTTGCTCGAAGTGGCACTTCGAGAATTGGACCACAACGTCTC
>JAYUOX010000320.1:0-3456 GCA_043760595.1 Cytophagales bacterium | reverse complement strand
TGGCAATCTGAGGGGTTTGAGGGGTATTTGGAAAAATGAGTGATGGAACGCAGATAAGACTCGCCGTCCACCTTGATGCTTCGCAACGCAGATTTACACAGATTTTTTTCTGTTTTCAGATTTTTTTGTCAAAATTCTATGCTCTAATTAATTAAATAACTGATGTTACGCAGACTTTTAATGTTGAGCATCTCCGATGCTAAAATTATCGTTTTTATATTTTCTACAAAGGTTATACCTCTTCGAGGTAATATTACCATATACTACCTCGGAGAGGTATAACCTTTGTAGAAAGGAAAATGAGGGTTAAAATAGCATCGGAGGTGCTCAACCTTAAATTTTGCGTAACATCAGTAAATAATTTCTTTTTAAAAATCTGCGTTGCGAAGCATCAAGGTGGACGGCGAGTCTTATCTGCGTTCCATAATTTATTGTACTTTTGGAATTCTAAATTTTTTTATCAAAATCATGCGAAAAACAATTTTCATAATCTTCCTTTCCATCTCTCAAATCGCTATTTCACAGGACTTTAAGGCTTATGAACAAGTGATTCCTAACACAACCGTAAAGTTTAAAATGATGCCAATTCCTGCGGGAGAATTTATGTTGGGAAGCCCTGAAAATGAACAAGGACATGAGGCAGACGAAAGCCCACAAGTAAAGGTTAAAATTGAACCGTTTTGGATGGGAGCAACCGAAGTAACTTATGACGAATACCAATTATTTTTTGAAGAAGAACGTGACCCCGAACCCAAACCCGATGCCATCACCCGACCATCGCCACCGTACATAGATTTTACTTTGGGCATGGGCAAAGTAGGCGGATTTCCAGCCAATTCGATGCAACAATATGCGGCGTTGATGTACTGCAAATGGTTGTATTATAAAACGGGTTTTTTCTACCGATTACCCACCGAAGCCGAGTGGGAATATGCCTGTAGGGCAGGAAGTAAAACATCTTTCTTTTTTGGCGTAAATGATTCAGAATTAAGTACTTACGCATGGTTTAAAACTAATTCAGAAGAAAAATATCATCACGTAGCAGAGAAAAAATCGAATGCTTGGGGTTTGTATGATATGCTCGGAAATGTAGCAGAATGGACACTTGACCAATATGAGGAGGGATTTTATAAGACCATTTCGGAAGGGAAAACTAATCCGTACAACGTAAAATTAAAGCGTTATCCAAGCACCGTAAAAGGTGGGAATTATCAAAGCGAAGCCATAGAATTACGTAGTGCAGACCGCCTGAAATCTGACCCAATTTGGAATAGGAGAGACCCCCAAATTCCCAAAAGTAAATGGTGGAATGCCGATTCTCCTTTTGTGGGTTTCAGGGTAATTCGCCCCGTGAAACAGCCTACAAAGGAAGAGGTTGAGGTGTTTTTTGCGGGGATTTTGAAGTGATGGTTATGGATTTATTTATTCCATATCTCCCAAGCCTTCTCAGCCTGTCCATGCAACATCTCTAAACCAAAATGAACCCCTTTTACACCATGTTCTAATCCTTTTTTCAAGAACATAGTTTCCAAGGGGTTATAGACAATATCGTAGAGTAAGTGCCTGTCTGTCAATAAGTTGTAAGGTATTTCTGGGAAAGTATCTACCTTCGGGAACATTCCCAAGGGCGTAGTATTTACGATTAATAAATATTCTTGCATTACTTCTTCCGTCAATTCTTTGTAGGTGATGGTATCATCTTCTTTTTTACGAGAAACGTATTGTGTTGAAACTCCCAAATCTTGCAGGGCTTGAACTATGGCTTTTGCGGCTCCGCCTTTGCCCAAAACTAAGGCTTTTTTGGGTTTTATTTCTCGAAAAAATTCCCATTTTTCCAACGTCCAACGGAAGCCCCAATAGTCGGTATTGAAGCCTTTGGTCGTACCGTCTCCCATGATTTTGATGGTATTGACTGCCCCAATTTTCAGAGCCGCTTCATCGACAGAATCCAAGAACGGAATAACATTTTGTTTATGAGGAATCGTAACGTTAAGTCCTTTCAAATCAGGGCTTTGCGATTTTAATAAAGCTAAGAAATCGTTTATATTTTCTAATTCAAACTTCTCATATACGTGTGTATTTGAGAGATTCATTTGCTCGAATTTCTCCGTAAAATATCCTTTCGAGAAGGAATGACCCAGTGGGTAGCCTATTAAACCGTAAATGTGCATTATTTTGATTGTGGATTTTCGAGTGTGGATTGCGGATTATTTCGATTGTGGATTTTCGAGTGCGGATTTAATAATATGCAGTCAAACAAATCCGCAAGGTTACGCACCCCGTCCAAATCGAAAATCCACAATCCCTAAATTCCCTCCTTTTCCATATAGGATTGTAAAATAATTGTTGCTGAAATTTTATCAATATTTCCTTTCTCTCGGCGGTCTTTTTTGGAGCTTCCACCCGCAATCATCGCAGCCAGAGCCATTTTTGAAGTAAAACGCTCATCGTGCAAATGTACAGGAATATCAGGAAATATTTTTTTTAGATTCTTTACAAAACCCTTCACGTGGGGCGTGTTGTTGGTATCTTCGCCATTCAGATTGACGGGCATTCCTACCACAAAAGCCTCGACTTCTTCGGTTTCGAGATAGGTTTTTAGAAATTCTATCACGTCCTTACTGTGAACGGTGTCCAGAGCCGAAGCAATAATTTTCAAGGGGTCGGTTACTGCCAAACCCACTCGCTTCGTTCCGTAATCTATGGATAATATTCTCATCTACTTCTATTGGCACGCAGATGACGCAGATGCTTCGCAACGCAGATTTTCGCAGATTTCCTCAAACAGTATTAATGATAAACAAGATTTAGGGTTGCGTATGATAAAGAATTAACTGAATATACAGCATGGTCGCAAAGTAAAATCTGCGAAAATCTGCGTTGCCAAAGGCATCTGCGTCATCTGCGTTCCATCATTTATCAGTTACTAAAAAACAAAGTTACGTCAAAAAGATTGGCTACGATTTAGTTTTTCGTAAATTAGTATTCGTTTTCAAACATACCACAGAATATGAACAAAGAGCAAAATCCGATTAACAATAATTCGACCATCGTGAAAATCCCCATCTGGATTGCCATTGCCTTAGTGGGTGGCGTTTTGTTGGGGGCAAATTTCTTTGGCGGACAAGCCAAGATGAATACTGTTTCAAAGGGTTTCAATAAATATCGTGAAATCCTTTCTTTAATTGAAACTTCCTACGTTGATTCGGTTGATACAGATTCGTTGGTGGAATATTCTATCAAAAAAACCTTAGAGAAACTCGATCCGCACACGGCTTACTTCCCAAGTGATGAAGCCGCCGCCGCCCGTTCACAATTAGAATCGGGGTTTGATGGTATCGGAATTGAATTCAATATTTTTAGTGATACCGTGTACGTAATGAACGCCATGATGGGCGGACCTTCCGAACAAGTAGGTATCAAAAGTGGAGACCGTCTGTTGAGAGCCGATGGTGT
>JAYUOX010000319.1:0-9971 GCA_043760595.1 Cytophagales bacterium | reverse complement strand
CGTAGAATCCAGAAAAACGATTGTCAGTTACATATAACCTTAGTATATTTTTTGGATGATCATTTACATACCCTGCGTAGGTACTAATTTCACCTTTCCTCTTCACTATTTTTCCATCTTGGTATTCTACGAAATTATCATCAAGAATATCATTTTCAAAAACTGCAAATTTTGTTTTTTCGCCATTTAAGCTAATAGTAAATTCGGAGGGTGATTCTATTCCCTTTTTCTTTCTAAGCAGTTTTTTAAGTTCTTTTACATCAAACTCAAAGGCTTTGTATGCTTTCATGTTTTTTTTCATTTCCTTGTCATTATCATCAGATAAAGACATTCCTTTTTCGCTAAACTCAGACTGTCCCATAGCCAAACGAGCAAATAAAATTAAAACAAGCAAAAGAAGGCTTTTGCAGGGGGGGGGGGGTAAATTGAGAAGTTTTCATTGTTTTTTGTTTAAGATTACGGTTTTGAATAAATAACTGAGAATAAAATACAATAAAAATATCCAATTATCCTACATTTTTAACGTTTATTTTATTGATTTATCAAATATGGCTTCAAAAATAAAAAATAAGATTTGAGAGTGGAAGAGGTTTATGAGGTAATCTCTCAAAATTTAAACACTACAAAACAAAAAAAGAAGGGTTAAAACACAGAAAACCCGCATTTTAACCCTTCTTTTTGTTTACATTATTATGCCTACGCTACGCTTTCTTAGGTCGCAGAAACATCTTATTTTCCTGCCCTCTGAATAACTTAACAATATTCTTCCTGTGCGTAACGACAATCATTCCAAACAATAAAAATCCGAAGATAATCACCAAGCTATTTTCTTGTCCGAAAGTTTTTAAGAGTAACAAAACTGGAAATGCCAAAGAGGCAATAATTGCTCCCAACGAAACGTAGTGAAAGGAGACAAAAACCAAAAAGAAAATCACCATACAAACCAAAGCTGCTTCTGGATGAACAGACATAACCATTCCTAAAAGCGTAGCAACACCTTTCCCACCTTTAAACTTTGAAAATATGGGAAAAATATGCCCAAATACCGCCATGAAACCAAAAAGCAATTTCAAGTTCTGACACTCAGACCAATCAATCAAATGACCGTAGTACATCATCAATGCCAGTGAAGTAGCCATCCAACCTTTTATCGCATCAATTAACAGCACAACCGTTCCTGCACGTTTACCCAAAACCCTGAAAGTATTGGTAGCTCCTGCATTGCCACTGCCGTGTTTGCGGACATCAACGCCAAAGTAAGCCTCTCCGTACCAGATAGCAGTTGGAATAGAGCCAAGTAAATACGCCGCAATTGTGCAGGCAACTATTAAAATTATCAATGACATTGGGTAGGGAATAATTGGTAAAGTATTGATTAACAGTATTTTCAAGAGAATTTTCATTTCCTCCAAAACAAATTTATATGAAACTTTCACTAAAACAATAGACTGAATAAAAGTTCTTTGAAATATACAAATTGTGTATTTAAAATGTTTAATTTTGGTATGTTAGGGCTTAGGTTTTAGGGGTTAGTGGTTAGTTTTTACAAGTGCTTTTCGCAAGAATTTTTCCTCTAAATATTATTTTGGCAAGAATTTCGTTAGAGTTAAGACAAATAGCTGATATTTTATTATTGACATTTTTAAGGTAACCAATATTTTGACTTTAAATCGAATATCACTCAGCCAATAGCCGATAGCTACTTAAATCACTCATAATCTCTCTTTTGGAGAATTTTTTACCATGAAAATAATCATTTTCGCATTATTACTTTCTATCACATTTATCGCCAGTAAACCTGCCGAAACTTCGCCAGTATCAGGGGCTTGGCAAGGCAAAGATGCCCAAGGCAACGTGATGACCATGATTTGTTCCAATAATTATTTGATGTTTGGAGTCTATGATTTGACGAATAAAAAGTACGTCAAATCGGGCGGGGGAACGTACCAACTTTCAGATGTAGCAGGCAAAAAAATCTTCTCGTACAAGCGTGAGTTCAATACTGAAGATTCTACGGTTGTGGGTTTGACAGTAGCAAATATTTTTACGGTCAATAATAATGATTTAGCTATTTCAGAAGGACCTCTTGCAGGTACTTGGAAGCGAGTGGACGAAACCAAATCACCCAAAACAATGGCAACTGCTTGGCGAATCAGAGCCAGAGAAAATAAAGAATTCAAGATGGAAACGATGCTGAAAGGTTCGAGAAAAACCCTCAAAATATTGTCTGGAAGCCGTTTTCAGTGGGCAGCCTTCAATACTGACACGCACCAATTCTTCGGAACGGGCGGAGGAAACTATATGGTAAAAGATGATAAATACACCGAAAACATTGAATTTTTCTCTCGTGATAACAAAAGAGTTGGAGGTTCGCTAACTTTCGACTGCGTACTCAACGGCAAAGACTGGACTCATGCAGGACAGAGTACGACGGGTGTGCGTGTACATGAGATTTGGGAGCGAGAGGAATAGGTATTCCTCCCTCCTACCCAAACAACCGCTTAATAATTTTCTACCCCAAATCCTTGAATATCACCTAAACTTTTCAGAACTTCTACCATTATTCAAACTATACAATTTCTCGGTTTTTGAAACCGACAATTTCTCCATGAAAACCCCGTTTCGTTTTCCTCAAATTATCACTTATTTCCTATTTTTTTCTTTCTTCTTTTTGGTTTCATGTTCTAAATTTGGCGATGTGTCGGTGTCGAGTCGAAACTTTGAAGATGAAGTGCAACTGGCTCAAAATCTGGTGTTTACCTTCGACAAAGACCTCGTGCGTGAGGGTGATTTGAATACTTGGGAGTCTGAACCGTACATCGAATTTTCGCCCAAAGTGGAAGGTAAATACAAATGGACTGCCACCAACGAACTCGTATTTTCGCCCGCCGTGGGTTTTGAACCTGCCACTGAATATACGGCAACCATTAGCAATTCTGTTACGGCAAAATCTGAGAAAAAAGTTGGACTCAGTACCGATAAAATCAAATTCCATACACCTTATTTGAAATTAGAAAACGTAGAAAGTTACTGGACGAAATCTCGTGAGGATGGACAAGGGAATGCCGTTTTGAAACTCAATTTTAATTATCCCGTCAATCCCCAAGAAGTAGCTAAAATGCTGACTATCAAGGATTCAGATGATAAAAAATATGATTTTTCTTTAAACCAAACGGGTACTTCTCAAAGTATTTCTTTGAAACTGAAAGGCGTTTCGGATGGAGGTGGAAAATCGCTGAAAGTTACCTTAGAAAAAGGTCTTTCAATGCCAAATTCTAAGGCGGAAACTGCCGAAGAAATTGCCTTGGAAACATCTTTACCCGATATCAAAACGCTTGAAATTACGGACGTACAGTTCAGTTTTGAAAATAATCAGGGTTTTGTAAAAGTCCTTACCAATCAGTCGATTAGCGTTACGGATTTACAAAAAATTTATAAAATAGAAATCAATGGAGCATCTGAACCACAGGAGGAAGCGGTTATTGAACCTGTTTACGAATATGATTCTTTGGGGAATCCTGTTTTGAAAGCCCCCGCTCCCGTGAAAGAAAAACCCAAAACGCCAACGCTTGACACCAAGGCTGAATTGACCGAAAATGGGTTTATTGTTCGTGGAGATTTTAATGAGACCGATAATTACGTTTTAACGATAAATAAAGAAGCAAAAGGAGTGCTTGGAGCTTCATTATCAGATAATTACACCAAAGATTTGTATTTTGGAAAAATGCCCGCTTCGATTGGATTTGTCAATAAAAAAGCTATTTATTTATCGTCAAAAGGGAATAAAAATATTGCGATAAACGTAGTCAATACGCCCAAAGTAAACGTCAGAATTGCAAAGATTTATGAGAATAATATTTTGCACTTTTTGAAGGAAAGACGTTATGAAAATTATGATGATTATGAGGAAGAAGGAGGTAATTCCAGAACAAGTTATACCTACGATACCGATGAGGCAGGGCAGTTTTCGGACGTAATTGTGAGCAAGACCGTGGAGACAGCAAATTTAGCAAAATCCAAAAATGTACGAGCCTTAAATTTATCATTGCCAGAACAAAATTCTATCAAAGGAATTTACATCGTTTCGGTTAATTCTAACGATGAATATTACAACCAAGCCACCAAATTGGTGAGTATTTCGGACATTGGAATGATTATGAAATCGTCTGAAAATGAGGTAGTTGTCTTTACCAATTCCATCAAAACGGCTGAACCCATGTCGGGCGTGGAAGTGAGTTTGATTTCAACCAATAATCAAACCATCCAGACCGTGAAATCGGACGGAAAAGGCATGGCAATTTTCAAGGATTTCAAGGCATCGAAATTTCAAACTGCTATGATTACGGCTCATACCGAAGACGATTTTAACTACCTTTTTATGGAAGGCACAAACGTCGAAACATCTCGTTTTGATGTGGAAGGAAAACGAGATAATACCTCTGGTTTTGAGGCGTTTATCTACGGTGACCGAGACATTTATCGTCCAGGTGAAACACTCCATTTTAACACCATTATCCGTAAAAATAACTGGGAATCTGTCGGTGAAATTCCTGTAAAAATTCGCTTGCTTTTACCTAACGGAAAGGAGTTCAAAACTTTCAAAAAAACGACCAATTCGCAAGGGGCGGTGAATATGGACGTACCCACTGACCGTGCGTCCATTACGGGTATGTACGTGGTGGAGGTTTACAACGCCAATGACGTTTTATTGACCTCCGAATACCTTTCTATCGAGGAATTTATGCCAGACAGAATCAAGGTTGATGTCAAATCGGGCAAGGAATTTTATCGAAATGGCGAAACCATCCAAATCAATGCCACGGCTCAAAATTTGTTTGGTCCGCCCGCTTCCAATCGCAATTATCAGATGGAGTTGAATTTGAACCGAAAACTCTTTCAACCGAAGGGCTACAACGGCTTTGTGTTTGATATTAACGACAATACCAATTTTGAAATGATTGCTCGTGAGGGCGTAACCAACGAAAACGGTTTGGCGGCGGAGTCCTTCCAAATCCCAGCGACCTATGCCAATATGGGCGTTTTGGAGGCGAAGGCTTACGTTACGGTTTTTGACGAAACGGGTCGCCCCGTGAATCGAGTGAAAACCTTGGATATTTTTACGCAATCGATCTTTTATGGTATCGGAATGCCCGATACGTATGTGGGTACAAATGTGCCTTCGCAGATTCCTTTGGTGGCGTTGAATAAAGACGGACAACCCACCACGGCAAAAGGTCGTGTCGAAATCGTAAGGTTTGATTATCAGACAGTTATCGAAAAGAATTCGGATAATTCGTTGAAATACTCTTCTAAAAAACAAACGAAAGTCGTCTATTCTCGCACGATGAATTTTGAGGGTGGCAAGGCAAATGTGTCCTTCGCCCCACCCGTTTCGGGCGAGTACGAGATACGGGTTCATAGCGAAGGGGCGAAGTCTTGGACGGCTCAATATTTCTATGCGTATGGATATGGAGCAACGGAAAATAGTTCGTTTGAAGTCAATAATGAAGGCAAAGTAGAGATGGAATTTGACAAAGAAAAATACGAAGTTGGCGATAAAGCGAAGGTGCTTTTCAAAACGCCATTTGCAGGAAAATTGATTGTTACGATTGAAAGAAATCACGTTTTGGAGAATTTTGTGCTTGAAACTGACAAAAAATCAGCGGAGTTGAGTTTCACAATTGGTAAGGAACATTTGCCAAATGTCTATGTATCAGCGACCTTGATTCGCCCGATGGATGGCTCAAATATGCCTCTGACGGTTGCCCACGGTTACGCCCCCGTGATGGTGGAAGATGCTGATACGAAGCTACCAATTGAGATTGTGGCAGTAGAAAAATCTCGTTCAAAAACCAAGCAAAAAATTACCATCAAAACCAACGGAAATACAGAAGTTACGATTGCCGTAGTTGATGAAGGAATCTTGCAACTCAAAAATTTCAAAACGCCCGACCCACACGCTCATTTTTACCAAAAACAGGCTTTGGAGGTCAATAGCTACGATTTGTACCCATTTTTATTTCCAGAATTATCCATTGGAGGTTCATCGTCAAGCGGTGGAGATGGTTATGATATGGCGAAAAGAGTCAATCCGTTGAACAACGGGCGGGTAAATTTAGTGGCGATTTGGTCAGGAATTGTGAAAACGGGCATGGGCGGAGAAGCCACTTTTGAGTTTGATATTCCGCAATTTTCGGGCGATTTACGCATCATGGCGGTTGCCTACAAAGATGAGGCTTTTGGTTCATCAACTAAAAATATGAAAGTCGCTGACCCACTCGTGATTTCTACGGCTTTGCCAAGATTTGCTTCGCCAAATGATGAAATCCAAGTGCCAGTAAATATCACCAATACGACCAAACAAGCCGCCAATGTAACGGCAACTATCTCATTATCAGGCGGTTTATCGGTGGTGGGCAATGCTTCGCAAACGTTAATGATTCCTGCCGAGAAGGAAGGAAGAGCCTATTTTGCCGTAAAAGCCGCCCCAAGTATTGGCAACGCCACAGTGAATGTGGTGGTGAGTGGATTGAAAGAAAAGTTTACCGAAAAAATAGAATTGACCGTCCGCCCAACCACTTCGCTGATGAAAACCTTTGCTTCGGGCGTGGTCAATGGTGGTTCGGTGGGTAATGTGAGTTTGGTTCACGACTATATTCCGAGTTCGATAAAATCAGAAATGACCGTGAGTAAATCGCCGATGGTGCAGTTTATGGATAAATTCCAGCACCTCTTGGCGTACCCGCATGGTTGCGTAGAACAGACCACTTCGGCAGCCTTTCCACAATTGTACTTTTCCGAGTTTGTCAAACAAATTCAGTCGGGTAAAAAGCCGTATATGAAGACGGGCGAGAACGAATTAAACCCACGTTACAACGTCGAAGCCGCCATTCATAAACTCGAAACCATGCAATTACCAAGCGGCGGAATGTCGTATTGGCAAGGCGGAGACCGTGAGTCTTGGTGGGGAACAGCCTACGCAGCTCACTTCATGTTAGAAGCACAAAAGAATGATTTTCAAGTAAATAGCTCAACGATTGGCAAATTAATTGAGTATTTGACGGTACAATCGAATACTAAGATGACGGATAAGGAATATTATTATTTGCCAGCGGGAGGTTATGACACGAAGGTAATTGCCGCCCGTGAAACCATTTATAGTTTGTACGTTTTGGCATTGGCAGGCAAGCCCAATCGCTCGGTGATGAATTATTACAAATCTAATATTGAGCTACTGACTTCAGACTCCAAATATCTCTTGGCGGCGGCGTATAGTTTGATTGGAGAAGTGAAAAGTTACAACGCCATTTTACCCAAAATTTACGCCAACGAAATCACCGAAAGATGGTCGGGAGGCAGTTTCAGTTCACCGATTCGTAATCAGGCTTTGGTCTTGAATACGCTCGTGGACACTGACCCGAACAATATTCAGATCCCGTTATTGGCAAGACAACTTTCTATCAACCTGAAAGCTGAACCATATCTCACGACACAGGAAGAAGCCTTTGCGTTTTTGGCATTAGGTAAGTTGGCGAAAAAAGCAAACAATAGCAACATAACTGCCTCAATATCAAGTAATAACAAAGTATTAGGCAACTTTACGGCGAATGATTTATTGGTAAAAAATATTGGCAATACAACATCCATCCGTACACAAGGAAAGGGAAGTCTCTACTATTTTGCCCAAGCCGAGGGACTCAGTTCATCGGGTAAATACGAAGAAATTGACAATATTTTGAAGGTCAGAAAGCAATTTTACACTCGCTCAGGACAGCCTTTGGGAGCGGCAAAATTCAAGCAAAACCAGTTGATAGTCGTCAAGATTACCTTGCAAAGTACCAACGGACTGGCAGTTGATAACGTGGTGGTAACCGATATGCTACCCGCAGGCGTAGAAATCGAAAACCCAAGACTAACTGCAGACCGTGATTTAGTGTGGGTAAAAGACCAAACCACGCCCGAACATTTCGACATCCGAGACGACAGAATAAATTTTTTTACCAACATTTCCAGCCGTCCGCAAACGTTCTATTATTTGGTTAGAGCCGTGTCAAAAGGAAAATTCCAGATGGGACCCGTGTCTGCGGATGCGATGTATCGTGGGGAGTATCGGAGTTATTCTGGGGGTGGGGTTGCGGTGGTGGAGTAGTGAAAATAAAACTACCTCTCAGGGTTCTGGGAGGCATTTTTATTACATTAGAAACTCCTGATAATTACTCGGATTTACAACCTTAAAAGTTGAATCTGGATAAGCCTCTTGAAATGTTTTTGGCAAACGTGGTAGTTTTTTTTCGCTCCATTTAAACTCAAAAGTGTCGATTTGTCCATCCCTTTCTTCCAAGTAATCTATTTCTTGTTGTTGAGCTGTTCTCCAAAAGTATTTACCACCGTAAAGTTGCTTATATTTAAAATATTTAACACGCTCGGCAATCAAATAATTTTCCCACAACGCTCCAATATCCGTTCTATTAGCAACAGGTTGAAAATTTCCAATAATCGCATTTCTTACGCCATTATCATAGAAAAACACTTTTTTGGTTTTCTTTAATTCATTTCTTAGATTTCGACTAAACGCATTTAACCTAAATACTACGAATACCTGTTCCAATAAGTCAATATATTTTTCAACGGTATTTTTATCAACCCCTAACACTTGTCCTAAGTTTTGATACGAAACTTTATTACCCAATTGTAGGGCTAAGGCAACTAATAATTTATGTAGTAAAGAAGACTTCTTCATGCCTTCATACATCAATAAATCTTTGTATAAATAGCTGTCTGTCAATAGGATAAGCCCTTCTCTTTCGTTGCCTACGTTATTAATTACTTCTGGATATGAACCATAGATTAGGCGATGTTCCAGCATCCTTTTCTCTTCAATCATTCCTTGATTTTTAGCAAGTTCTTCAAATGAAAAAGGGTACAGATGGAATTCATATTTACGTCCCGTAAGTGGCTCATTTATTTTATTGGCTAATTCAAAAGCCGAAGAACCCGTGGCAATCACTTGAACATCAGGAAAATTATCGGTTGCTAATTTTAAGGTGATTCCAATATTTTCAATGCGTTGGGCTTCATCAATAACCACAATCTTAGCATCACCAATCAAGGCGGCAAATTGCGTGGAAGTAGTATTGGTCAATGCCAAACGCATATCAGGTTCATCACCATTAAACCACCTCACAGGAACGCTCATTTCAGACACAATCTTTCTGATTAAAGTTGTTTTTCCTACTTGCCTCGGACCAAAAAGTAGAATGGCTTTTCCTTTAAACAATTTTTCTTTTATTTGATTTTCTAAACTTCTTACTATCATTATTTTGTATTTATTCAACAAATATATAATAATTCGTGAATCAATTCACTAAATAGTATAAAATTTCGTGAATTGATTCACGAATAAGAGATTCTAAATCACAAATTCCAAATAATTACTCGGATTAATCAACTTCGTTTCGTGAATGGGATAATTGTTGGTAAAAGTAATAGGGAATTTCACTTTTTTATGTTCACTCCATTTGAACTCAAAAGCATCAAACATTCCAGATGATTCTTCGATGTAATCAATTTCTTGCTGTTGAGTAGTTCGCCAAAAAAAGGTATTCACTTGCTTTTCGTTGTAAATAAAGTACTTTTTACGCTCGCTAACCAAGAAATTTTCCCACAATGCTCACCTGTAACTTTTGATTCCACATGAATCATAGAAGAACCATAAATATCCAAACTTACCTCACCTCCGATTCATCTTCCGTGCCTGACGTGCTTGTTTATTTTGATTTTTGTTCTTCTCTTTCTTCTTTTTCGCTTGTATGGCTTTTGAAAGTGCTATTTTTGATTGAGCATCTGGCACAGCATACATTGCACCGTCGGGTGTGTGAACAGAACCCAGAATCCCATCCAAACCTCCTTCTTCACTGAGAATGTAGGTCGGTTTTTGTCCGTTAAAAGTTTGGAAAAGAGAATCCCCTTGC
>JAYUOX010000318.1:0-3477 GCA_043760595.1 Cytophagales bacterium | reverse complement strand
GTTAATTCCCCGTTTCAACGCTGGCAGGATTCAAAACCCTGCCAGCGTTAATCGGACAAATTTCTTAAGTTGACAGCATTGGTATCGCATACGCCCTCGGACGAAAAGGCGTATGCGATACGCCCCTACATTATTCAAAAATTACCTATCAATTTCAATCACATTATCCATTTCATTTTTATCCATCAAAGCCACATCAAATACATAAAAATCATTATCCAATTTTTGAAATTTTACAGGCGTTTTTCCTTTAAAAAACTTAGCTGATTTAACGTTTTGAGGGATTTTCAACATGAATTTGTCATCCGAATATTTCAATAAATGAAGATACATTTTATTTCCTTTTTCGGTAACAGCACCCCACTCTTGCGGACGAATGAAACCGCCTTTTGCTCCGTAAATGGTTTCACCGTAAACCTTTAACCATGCTCCCATTTCGGATAATCTATCCACGAATTCGGGTTGGATTTCACCATTTGGCATTGGTCCAACATTCAAGAGAAAATTAGCCCCAAAACCCGAGGATTTTACCAAATAATCCACCAATTGTTTAGTCGATTTGTACTTGCGGTCATTGATATTAAAACCCCAAGCATCGCTGATAGTCTCACAGGTTTCCATCGGTAATTTGGCAATGGCAGCACCACCAAAACCCGTTGAGTTTCCACCTGGCAAGTCTTTTTCAAACATCTGAAAATCTTCGCCTGCCAAAGGAGCAATGTGATGATTATTACCAATCAAACAACGAGGTTGAAGTTGATGAATCATGGTATAAACTTCCTCCATTTTCCAGTCTAATTTAGCAGGAGCATTTTTGTCGTGATCGTTGGATAATTGATCCCAAAATCCGTCAAACCAAATGGTTGAAACTTCTCCATAATTAGTCAAAAGTTCCGTTAATTGAGCTTTCATAAATTTTAAATAACTGGCATAATCGCTCTTTTGAGTACGTCCTGTACCTTTTCCAGTATTGCCAGTTTCGTAGGGATAATCACTTCTGTACCAATCCAAGAGCGAATAATAAAAGCAGATTTTAATTCCTTGTCGATGACACTCGTCCGCTAATTCCTTGGTAATATCCCGTTTAAAAGGCGTTTTCATGATGTTCCAATCCGACTGTTTGGTGTCAAAATTACTAAAACTATCGTGATGACGAGTAATCAGCGTGATGTATTTCATCCCAGCATTTTTGGCAATTTCTACCCACGTTTTAGCATTAAAATCAGTGGGATTAAATACTTTTTGGAGCTTAGTATAATCCTTTACGGGGATATTTTTAATGTTCATTACCCACTCGCCGTCACCCAAAATACTGGATACGCCCCAATGAATAAACATCCCGAAACGAGCCTGCTCAAACTCCTCACGGGCTTTCAGATTGTCAGGCGTTGGCGTATAAATTGCCTGCGAAAAAGCAAAATACGTACTAAAAATAAGTAAAGCGGAGATAATTGATTTTCTCATAATTTTGGAAGGGTTTTTGTTAAGAAAAGAGACAGATTTTTAGCAATATACTCATATTTTTTGTAAAATGGTATAGGTGATTATGAGGGGGAAAATTGTTTGAAATTTATGAATGAGTATCTCCAAAAGCATTTATTGTTGATAATTCATCAAATTATTCTATTTTCAACATTTATTGAAAAGAAAAAAATGATACCTTTGAAGAAAAAAGTATTATAAAAAACGAAAAATCTTTCATTGAGTTTTTAACAAAAGACGAATATGACCAAAAAGCCCAAAAGATGATTGACGACATCCAAAAAGAGGCAAAGGAATTAAATCGCCCGATTTATTTTGGTGATGGAGAATTTTGTTATGAACAATGGGGTAATGACAAAAAATATGTACTTTTAACTGATAACATAACTGTTTCTCATCTATAAAATGCCCATTTTTTACGCAATTGGTGGTTCAAACGGCTCTGAAAAAACCACTTTTATGAAAACGTTTTTTGATAGTAATATACCCGTATTGCGTCCTGATGATTTAATGATTGATGACCCTTTTTCCCTTCAAGAAGCGATACAATTTCATTTACAAGACCTTGCAAACACCCAACAAGATTTCGCTTTTGAGCATAACTTCCATACAAGTACAAGTTACAGCTACTTTGATTGGGCTAAAAAAACAAGGATATCAAACCAAATTAATTTATTTAGCCATCTCAGATGTAGAAATTTGTCTGTCTCGTGTCAATGAACGTTTTATTTCTGGTCGAGGACATAACGTAGATGAGGCTACAATCTATCAACGTTATAAAGACAGTCTATTTCATTTAGAAACTAATCTTAAGTGGTTGAGTAAAAATAATCGTGTATATTGATTATTGTTTATTCGGAGAGAAACTGCGATTATAAGAACTGAAATACCCGTAAACTTTTGCTCAACTACTTAAAAGAGTAGATGAAGTCATAATTATTGACAATACTAATTTTACGAATCCAAGCCCCTCACTAATTTTTAAAGAAGGTAGTTTAGATACAAATAACAATGCTCCTTCGTGGTTAGTAAATACATTTAAGTATCAACTTAGATTTTGATTAACAATTACCAAATCATGCCCAAACATTTCCGCAAATACATTTTCCTAATCTTCTCATTTCTGATTTCCAACTTTTCCCAAGCCCAAACCCTTGGCAATGAATGGATAAATTATGACCAGCAATATTTTAAGCTAAAAATCACCCAAAAAGGCATTTATCAAATGTCTTTTACTGATTTGAAGACGGCAGGCTTCCCAACCAACATCAATCCAGAAAAAATACAATTATTCAGACGTGGACAAGAACAAGCGATTTTTGTAAAAGGCGAAGAAGACAAAAAAATAGACGAAACTGATTTGATAGAATTTTATGCCGAAGGAAATGATGGAGCGTTGGATTCACTGCTCTACTCCCCTACCCTATCACAACCTCATCAATATTACAGTTTATACTCAGACACGGCTTCGTATTTTTTAACCTATCTACTTGATAATCAATTAGGTAAGCGAATAAAAATTTCTCAGAAAACCAATACTCAAAACCTAAAACCTGAGCCTTTTCACATTGAGGAAGTCCTCCAATTATTCACTTCTTCGTATGCAGCAGGACAACCCGAACCTATTGGAGTTAGTGTAAATGGAGGAGTTTTGAATAGTAATTATGGCTATGGAAGAGGTTGGACTGGTGATGTTTTGAATAAAAATGTATTCGTAAATTTTGATTTCAATCTTAGAAATTTTATAAAATTAGACGCTCAGAAACCTCAGCTTGAAGTTCTTTTCACGGGTCGCTCGGCGGGTGGGCATTTGATAGAAACTTGGATTGGAACAGGCACAAATCAACGACTTTTGGACACGACAATTTCCGATAATTATTTCAATAAGAA
Organism: Cytophagales bacterium; assembly: GCA_043760595.1. Classification (GTDB taxonomy): domain Bacteria; phylum Bacteroidota; class Bacteroidia; order Cytophagales; family Spirosomataceae; genus Arcicella. The sequence goes on along the minus strand of JAYUOX010000318.1, from coordinate 105 downwards.
AATATCTAAAATTGTAAATTTCCAAGATATTAGCAATAACTTTTTACGGTTCTCAACTCGTTCCGTAGGCTCTCAAAATGACCAATATTCAGTATCATATTTGAA
>JAYUOX010000317.1:0-30619 GCA_043760595.1 Cytophagales bacterium | reverse complement strand
AACCTTGCTTCGTACAAATTTTGTTCAGCCAAAATAGTTAATTTTTCCTGGTTAGCTAAATCTGCATTGATCTGAATCAAATCACCAGAAGGCTTTTTGTCTGCTTTTACTAACTCCTTTGTAATTTCCAAAACATTCCTTACCCTACTTTCATTTTGCTTGTAGATTTCCAGATTTTTAAATACCGCATAGTAATTCCAGTAAGCCAAGCCTATCTGTAAAATCTCAAAAGAATTGGTAAACTCATTGTACTTTTTTGAATTTTCAATGTAGAGATACGATGCTCTCTCCATCGTAGTTGCAATATCTCGCCCTCGACCTCTCATTAAAGGTTGAGTTAAAGAAGCATTAATGGTACTTAAATGATTACCCATAAATGCCCCAACATTCTCATTAAAATTGTTAAAAGGCAAGTTACTATTGTTAAAGCCATAATTCAAACTGATGTCCGTAGTTTGCCCTGAACGAAGTAACTTGCGAAAACCCGCTGAAAAATCAGTTGTATTCGACCTTAAAACCTTATCAACAAATTGATTTCTTGGGTCAGCCTGAAAGAGAGAATAATTACTGTTTCTCAGAGCCAAGCTTGAAAAGGAATTAAAGTCAAATACACTTCTTTGGACCTGTAAATTAGCCTCAGCATCTTGTATCGTAAATGCACTTCTTTTCATTATAGGATTTTTATCAAAAGCCCTGTATGCAATTTCCATTAAATCGCACTTGATTTTTGACTGACCATACAGGTTGCTGTAATAGATAATCAATAATAATATGAATATGTATTTCCAAAATCTCATGTTGATTTTAATTTAAGAATGCCTAAAAATTATACTTCAGCGAATCTGTTTAATATTTGCCCAAAACGTGAACCCGCCTGAGCCACACCATCCAACACGTTGCTATCAATAAGGTCTTCTTCTTCAGGGTTTCCATATCCTAATTGGTCGGTAGTTTTTCTCAACCTGTTAGAAAGAAACAATGCCAGAGCGTAATAAAAGTTTGCTCTGAATTCCATGTTAGTTGCGAGTCGGGTGTTGATAATTTCACGAGAAATTTGATAAACAACTGATGGCTGTGCAACAATAACCGATACCGAAGGTGGTCTCGATTCTAAGAAAGACATTTCTCCCACAATCTCGCCCGCTTCCAATTTAGCGATGCTTTCGTTGTAATTACTGTTTGAACATACCGCCAATTGACCAGACAAAACTATATACAAACTATTAATAGACTCCCCTTTGGTGATTAGTCTATCTCCTGTTTCTAAATCTAATTTACTACCATTGTTGAGCATCCACTCAACATCTCTGTCATTCAATTGACCTAAGAAAAAAAGTACACGTTTCATAAGAATATTAGTTAAAAATGAATAAACAAATTTATTGTGATTTATATTGAGAATTAAGACAAAAACGCTGTGATTACTGCCGTTTTTCAAAAACATTTTGGTTCTACTATTATTTATACGGGAATTCTGTTTCGTAGTTTACGGAAGCCTTCGGTTTTACCGAAGGCTTCCGTAATTCCGTATAAATCGTAGTAGAACCAAATCTTTTGTGGGATAAAGATGTAGGGACGAATAGCATTCTTTCACTCCGTCAAATGGACACCGTGGACGAATGCTATTCGTCCCTACAATATCAAAACTGTCAACCAACCAAAATTATACAGGAATTTCTGAGTATGATTTTGTATCTTTTCTACCGCAAAGAATTTACTAAATCTTTGGGTGAAACGTTATACTGACATGAGAATAACGTTGAGAAATAATGCACATCATTATACCCCACTGCGTAGGCAATCTGTGAGATAGAACGTTGAATATAATTATCAATCATTTGTTTTGCTTTGTGCAAACGTAGTATTCTGATATACTTATTGGGTGTTAAGTAAACCAGATTCACAATTTTTCTGTGTAGTTGTCTTTCGCTTACCGCCATTTTATACGATAATTCATACAAATTGAGATAATCCTCACTGATAGAACCATAAATCTCTTTTTCGAGATTCATCAACCAGTCTTGATCTTGCTTCGTTATTTTTTGAGGTTTTAATTCCTCTGTACACATTTCTCTTACACTTTCATTCGTTTCATAAATCTCAAATATCGCTGGGCGACCTTGGAAAGTTAAATTCAAGGATTTAGACCTTGCCTTCAACATTATCTCTTCTACTATATCGCTGATTTCTTTGGTATTGGAAAAGATAATTTCATCAACTGTTTCTTTGTTATCAACATTGCCGTTTTGACTCGCAGCAATAATATTTTCTAAGGGATTTTTGATATTCCGAACAATCTGTTCCAAAATATCAGGAGACGACCAATCAATCGCTATGTTTTTTATTGGGTTCATCGTTAAGGAAATTTAAGTTGGAAATACACTTAGGTAGTTGTTCGTATTTCGATGTTCGATTTTCGGAAGTTAATTGCTTAGAAATCATTAACTTACAGTAAATTAAAGCATCGTTTAAATATTATTGATTACTTAGGAAATGTTTATAGGTTAAATACTGTTGATGAATTTACGCTTTCACACCTACCGCTCATGTATATACGTAGATACACATTAATTCACACTTTGCAAGAATATTTCAAATTCCAGAAAGTTATTTTTTCTCCAAATGGTGTCTTGCGGATTCTTAAAGGTTTCAAAAGCTAAAGCGGTTTCTTGTTCTATCTGATTATCAGAATCTTCTTTTCCCTTCAAATAAAAAAGTCTCAAACTCTCAGACTTGGCATACCAGTAATTGGCTCTTTCTAAATACTCATGCTCTTTTGTCAAAAAATGAATCGTTTGATAAAGTAGAGCTATTCCAATTGTACCATTTTTAAAATCAAAGGTTAAAGTATCTTCTTTGATTCTATCTTCTTTGATTTTTGAAAAAGAAGCAATCAAGTTAGCCGCTTTGAACAATTTTTTATCTTCTAAAATGATAGCAATTTTTACGAACAATAGAGCAAGTTGTAATTCCCCTTCGTGAAAGGAAATGATATTGTTAGTAATGAGAATATCACCTTCAAACTCCACTGGGAGAATAGAATTATCCTCATCAGATACATTTAAGGGCATTAAATACGTCCAGAGAATATCTACACTTCTTTTGAGTACCCTTTTAATTTCCGCTCTTTGAGATACATCACTTGAATAATACGCTTGAACGAGCTGATGTAAGTCAAGACTAAAACCTGTCATATTCAAGGCAATGTGTAAGGGTTCTCCTTTTGAGAGTTTATCTACGATGCCATTGCAATAGTCTAAGTATTCATTTTCTTGATTGAGCATCTTGGTTTTCATGTTAAGGATTTGTCAGAGATTAATTTACGCCTTGTTTTTGTGTAAGCCTATGACACATACGCTCATAGTAACTTTCTACGGTAGAATCTTGCTCTTTCAAAACCTGATTAAAAGTAACAAGAGTCGGGCTATTCAGGAAATTTATTATGTGAAAACCCTAAAACGTTATGTGAAAACCCTTTTTTGGATAGATTTATTAAATTTTGTAGTTTTAGTAAAAGATTGAATAAATGGATCATCGGTAAAATGGCAGAAATTTATTTAAATAGGTTTTGTAATTGTTAGCGTTCTTGAATGACATCAAACTCAGCTTGTACGATAAGTATCAAGGAAAGAAAGTGATTTTGATTGTAAATTGCTCTTTGAGCTTTCTGAGTTAAATTGAACGACGGTACTTTTTTTCAAAAAAAGTTTGGTTGAATTTTTCATGTTTAATTTGTTTTGTTTGATTTATTGATTCAAAACTATTACGTAGAATTACTCTTTGAAAAAACATTATGTGAACGTTTTAAAATATTATGTGAAATGCCAAAATCATTAAGTACAAGTATAAATTATCTTAAATTAATTTCTTTCAAAAAGGAATATTTTTATCATTTGTTGGTATGGGGAATATATTTTACCCTAACTAATTTCAACTTTTATTTGAGTACAAATGGTCATACAAACATATTAAGTATTTTTATTGGAATGTTGTTGGTTGCGACTGTACTCTTCTACGCTAATATTTATTTGGTAATCCCCAATTTTTGGGCTAAAAAAAAGTATTTGGGTCAATTACTTGTAATGGTTGTACTATTAGGGGTTTATATCTTCCTCAGATATTTATTAAACTTCTACCTATTCCCATTTTTAGGAGAAGAATATATTGCCTATAAATCCCTAACTAACCAATTTTTTGCTGAGTCTGGATGGTTTGCTACTCAATACTTTCTCCTTAGTTTTGGCTATTGGTATGCACTGCATAGTGTAGAAAAAGAAAGAGAAAATAAAGAAATGGCTGTAAAACTTTTAAAATATGAAGTTGAACTTTTAGAATACAAGCTACAACTTAATAAACTCGAATTAGATTTTTTAAGACAACAAATCAGTCCCCACTTTGTTTACAATGTTCTTAGTTCCGTTTATACCAAAGTCTATAAACAAAATCCTGATGCGGGCGAAATCGTGATGCTGTTATCCGAAATAATGTCATATTCTACTGGCGCAACAAAATCGGACGATGAAGTGCCTTTGGAAGAAGAAATTAGAAATATTGAAAGATTTATTGACTTGGAAAAATATAGATATGGCAATGAAACTTATATAGACTTTCAGGTAACTGGTAGTCCCGATACTGAAGACCAAATTCTCCCATTGGTATTATTAACATTTATCGAAAACGCCTTTAAATACGGAGATAGGAATAACCCGACCAGACCAATAAGCATCAAAATCAATATTGGAGAAGATAAATTAACTTTTTACTGTAATAATGTGATTCATCAATCATCTTCTACCAAGAAATCAAACAAAATTGGCATTGCGAATACCCAAAAAAGATTAGAATTAAAATACTCTGGCAAGTATTTTTTATCAAACAGAATAGAAGATGATGAATACATTGTTGATTTTTCGCTTGATTTTAAATAGAAAAAATAGCTAATACAATAGGCTGGACAAACGCCTACTGTCTTAGCCATTTTTCCTGTTCATGCCTTATGATATTGATATAATACCAATTTATTCTTTGAACGGCTCAAATAAATGCTCACATTCAGGACATTTATTTGAGAAACTAAACATTTTTAAAATAAAATTGCTATATTTGAAGTAGATACTCATCATCAACTCTTCATTTCCACTCAATTTCAAAAGGAAACTATAAACATTCTTTAACCACTAATTTAAAAGCCTCTTTTAGGCTTGAATTCTAACCTTAAAATAGCTGTTAAAATGTTAAAATGTTTAATCATTGATGATGAAAATCACGCCATTAGGCTTCTTTCTGATTATATTCAGAATGTCAGTTTTCTTAAATTAGAGAATACTACCAACGACCCCATCGTTGGGCTAAAACTAATTAATGAAGGAAATTATGATATAATTTTCTTGGACGTTGAGATGCCCAAAATTACGGGTTTGGAGCTTCTCTCTTGCATCACAAACAAAAATAAAGTGGTCATTACGAGTGCTAATCGCAACTATGCGGCGGATGGCTATGAAAGTGAAGTGTTTGACTTCCTGCTGAAACCCATCCGTTTTGAAAGGTTTTTGAAAGTGGTTCAAAAGATGTTTAACGCCTCAACCAGAGAAAATACAAACATGAAGGAAGATTTTGTCTTCGTAAAACTTGACACAAAGAATAGATTAAAAAGGCTTTTATATGACGAAATAATCTATGTAGAAGGGGCAGGCAATTATATAGACATCCATACCATCAAAGAGAAGATTTTTACTTATATGACCATCAAAGATTTTGTAGAATTAGTACCACCCGAAAGATTTATGCGTGTACAAAAATCTTATGTAGTAGCCATCGAAAAGATTACGGGTTTAGAAGGCAATGAGCTTCTTCTTGAAAATAATAAGAGCGTTTTGATTGGTGAATCTTATCGAACAAAGGTTCATGAGTTTTTGGGTGGGTTTATGAGTAAGAAGAGGCGGTGAGTGGCAAATATGTAAAAGACTTACATATTTGCCCACTTTGAAATATACTCTAACTGTTCTTTTTTATGTTCAGGAGAGAGCAAATTTATTCTATGATTAATGTTTTCGATACAATTATATTCAAATATTTTTAATGATTTTTCTCCTTCCAGAAAATTATCTCCGCTATTCAGACTGAATATAGGTATGTCCCCATTAAGCATTTGTTTCATTTCAAAATCAAGAATGAATTTGAATTTCTCCATGTTTTCTCCTTGGAATGCCTTTGATAACAAGTACCGTAGCTTTGAATAGTATTCTTCAAAACTTGACATGAAAGATGCTCCTCTCATGTATTTTAAGATTTTGAAATACACAAAGGTAGGTCTCCATACGTAGCGAGCTTCATTATTTTTAAAAAGTTGTAAAGGGGAATTATTAGATTTTAATTCTTCTTTTGCACTTAAAAACATATCATAGGTAGAAGAAAAACCATCTATGATATATTCTTTGTAATTACTTACAAAAATATACTTACCCTCGAATACAGGAATATTTTTATCTACTATTTTTCTTGTAACAAATTGAGTCGTTCTTTTAGAATTTAGTGTATTGGGATTTATAATTTTTTTCTCTAATTCTGGGACTTCAATATGACCTCTTACTCCATACCCTACAATGTCCAATGGTGCTCCCGTATCTTGATTCACAATCAAAACAGTTTCTAACACTGAAAAAGATGGTATTTTAAATTTGTCATCCCATGACCGAAAAGATTTATCGTTAAAGAATGGTTGAATGATAGTTTCATGATCTATCAAAACAGGATTTTTACCCGATGCAATCAAATTTTCATGATGACAGTCTTTGCTTCCCAAAAGCAAAGAAGCGGCTAACAGAATACCAGCTTTGTAATAATATTCTTTTAATTCTTCTTCTGAGTTTGCTTCTTCGTGTTTTACAAATTCTATCCATCCATATTCTTTACAATCCAACACTTTAAATGTCTTCAAGTCTGTATTTAGCTTAATATTAACCCAATCAATAAATGAGTTATGTGAATTGGTTATACCTATATTTCTCGGTTTATAGATTAGTTTTGTACCATCAGATAAACACACTAAGGAAGTACCTTCGCCATTGTGTCCATCACCGAGGCTTACATCAATATCTATAATTTTAACATCTTTGAGGTTAAATGTAGATTCTATATTTTTAATATCCTCTTGAAAACGAGTTATAATATTATGAATATGATTTGAGAAATTATGAGCCTGTATCTTGAGTTTTTTATCTAAAACAGGATAAGCCGTAACTAATGATGAAATCATTGTTTCTGTAAACTCATCAAAACCGGTATTACCTTTTTCAATAAAATTATCTAATTCAGTCTGTAATGTAACCTCTGCTGTGAAACTCAATTCCTCTAATAATTTACACTCCAATTTATCTTTTATAGGGATTCCCAATTCTAAGTCAGAAAAATCAGTAACATTTTCTATGTACGGAAAAAGAATTTCGACAAACGGAATCGTTCTGAAATTCTCCTTGATTAAATATGGGACTTGAGTTGTCATATTCTTATGATAAAGGAAGATGTTAAAATGTCTGGGTAAGTGCGTAATTAATCAACAACTTTCAGTAACCCCCCTCTAACAAGTCTTTTCGCTAATTTCAATTTATTACCGTCATTCAAAAATGGAATATCTTTAACAGAAAAAATACCTTCTTGCTCAGAAATAAAAGTTAATGTACTTACAATTTGGGAAGGTCCTTTTATGGTATTTCCTTGAAAAGCTATCCTTGCACCCGAAGGACTATTCGTTACTTTTGAAATTAAACCTTCTCTTTTAGAAAGTTGTGAATCTAAATGAATATGATTCAATTTATCTAAACTTGCAAAATGACCGTCTGGCTTTGGTTGCTCCTTCGTTCTGAATTCGTCTCCCAAAATATTCAAAGAACCAGCAGTATTTTCTTTCCGAAAGACTTGTTGTAAGATATTAACAAAATCTAATTCTTCGTCAATAGATAATAAATTTTCATTATCAGAATTCAAAAATCCAATAGGAAGTGCTTTACGCAATTCTATATGTTTCTGGCTTAGATTTAATAACGATTTCGTAATAAAATCAATCCATTGAGTTGAATAAATCCCAATAGTGATGTGCATAGATGATTTATCGGTTGTGTATGCCTCATGAGGAACACCCCGTGGCATATACAAAATATCTCCTGCACGCAAAGTGATTTCTCTTGCACCCGTAAGTTGTTCTCTTTGGAAAGTAGGTTGGTAACTATTTAAGAGAGGTGTTTTGAAATGCGTATCATCATACAATATCCAATGTTTTTCACCTGAAATTTGTATGGCAAAAACATCATGCGAGTCATAATGAGGAGAAAAAGCTTTTTCGTTTTCTGGTGTTAAATATAGGTTTGCACTCGCATTATGGCTTATTTGTTGGCGGATTTTTTCTATAAGACTCTTGATAGGGTTCCAATAGCGTTGAATTCCATTTACTAAAATAGAATAACCATCAGCATAGGCAGTATAAAGCTGGTTCAAGTTTAAACTCCCATCTTGATTTTCGTAAACAGTTGAATTCATTGGCTGATTACTCTTCACAACTTTCAAACTCATACCTTGAGGACGATTATATTCTAAAACCTTATCCAAGTCTTCAATTGAGAATAGTGAAGAAAAGAAATCAGTGTCATTTCTTTGGATATGCAAAACTTGCTTTTCCCAATAGTTTGCCTCAAAATTTTCTATACTTATTGGCTGAATTAAATCGGAAAAACTTTCCAATTTTGTTTGAATTTCAATTTGAGTTTCCATTTGTTAAAAATTTAAAGTAACAAATAATATTTTTAGATAAAAAGACCAATATAAACTAAAAACATAATTTCTAACACTTGAAAGAAATTATATGAGAGTGTTGTAAAATAAAACCAATTGATTAAAGATTATCAGTTTAGTTTGACTTTCTATTTTTTAATTCTTTATTTATAGACCTGACCTGACCATAACTCATAATCAAAACGGGTAAAAGTGCAAATGGAGCTGCAAGTAAAGGAGTAACCCCTTTATTGATTGCCTGAAATATAGTAATCATAAATAAGAAAATTAAAACTCCTGCCAATAAACCAGTAGCAAAAGATGTAGATTTTTTCTTTTTGATTAAATCTACTGTTGTCATGTCGCTAAAATTGTCTTTTTTGAGTTCCATTTTCATTTTGTCAATATTTTTTATTCTGTTAAAATGTCTAATAAATTATGATATTATGGTGATTTTCACTAAAATTGAATACGTCTTACTTCTTGAAATAAATTTTATAGTTCGTCTGACAAAGTTCTCAATTTTATCTAACGCTAACGGATTTTGTGGGAAGTGGAAGAATATATTTTTATGCTTTAAATCAAAAATAAAAATGCTATTTTTAACGATAAAAAGAACTTTTCATAAAATCTCACAAAATCCGTTGGAATTAGTTTTTTTTAAAAGAGTTTGTAGTAGTAAAGTTTTGAGAACCTATTTTATTAAAGACAAAACTTAAAAAATGCTCCTGCTGCGAGTCCGCATAAAATACCAAACCCAACATCTGTGCCTCCTGCAACCATCTCTAATTGTTCGTCTGATAATTCTAATTCATCAAGCTCAATTTTTCTTGGAATGTTCAAATATATAGTTGAAGCATCAGTTTGGTCTTCAACTATAATACTGATTCCAGATTGCATCTTTTTCCCAGTAACTGATTCAATAGTAGAGACAGGATTTGCTATTAACTGCTCTTTGAAATTTGAACTTTCCCATGCTTTTTGTGCAAGAATATTTATTAGTTCTGTACCTTGTTTTTGTTGTTCTTGAGTTATCATATTTTTTATTGTTTAAATAATTTAATTATCAATTTATTTCATACACTGAATTAATGCTATGCCAATTCCAACACCAACCCAAAACATTGCGTCTGATCCTCCAGCAACCATTTCTAACTGTTCATCAGATAATTCTAACTCATCTATCTCAACTTTTCTTGGGATATTTAAATAAATTGTTGATTCGTCTGTTTGGTCTCTTACAACCAAAGTTTGCCCTGCAGGTACATTGAATTTATTACCTGTAAATTTCGCAATTGTTTCTGCGGGATTCGCCATCAAATTATTTTTGAATGAAGCATCATCCCATGCTTTTTGTACGATTTCTTCGTACAGTTTTTGTCCTTGTGCAATTTCCATTGTTTTTTGTTTTTTAATTGTGAATGATTTTGATACTAATTCTTGAAAATATTATTACTTCGATGTTGGATAAGTTGTAAGAGGCTCAAGCAAGTCCTTTATAGGATTGAGAGGATCTGTGCATCCACCCCCATCTATTCCGCCCCAAACGCCACCAGCTAAAGTTTCCAACTGCTTGTCATTCAATTCTACATCTACCGCTGGAACGATTGCTTCGTTCAGTTTTTGTTCTTTTGTAAATTCCATTTTCGTATGTATTTTGTGTTAAAAACTGTAATTAAAATTCATCTCTACTCTTGTAAAAATTCCGTGATATATTAATTTATGTTAGAACCCATAAGATAAATCTCGAAACAGTCCCTATGTCAGTACCGCCAGCAACAATCTCTAATTGCTCTTCATTTAACTCTACATCGTCTAAATTTGGTTTCGCAGGAATATTAATATATACTGCGGATTCATCTGTTTGATCTCTTACCACCAAAGTTTTACCGGCTGGCAAAGTCACTTTTTTGCCTGTCAATTTCTCAATCGTTCCCACGGGATTTACGATTAACTCGTTCTTAAAATCAGCATTATCCCATGCTTTTTGTACGATTTCTGCGTATGCTTTTTGTTCTTGTGAAAGTTCCATGATTTTATTGTTTAATATTTTAATTATTAATTTGATGCTCTATCTCCACCCATGTTAGTTGGTAAATGGAATGCAATAAGGGGTAAATTACAAGTTCCTCCTGCTACAATTTCCAATTGTTCCTCACTCAACTCTACATCCTCTGTCTTTACGGCTTCTACGTCTGGCTTCTGTTCTTTTAAATTTTTCACGACTTTATGTTTTAAAAATGTTAATACAAATAAATTAATCAAATAGACTCGTTAGCATCTGGTGCAAATGGCAAAATAACATCTGGTAATTTTTTGGACTCCCAGGGAAAAGTCGGAATGCATCCGCCGTTAGAACCATCTATTACTCCCCCAGATACAACATCCAATTGCTCCTCATTCAATTCTACATCTACCGCCTGTACATTTTCTACGTCAGGCTTTTGTTCTTTTAAATTTTTCATGATTTTATTTATTTAGATTTTAATATAATTCGATAAATCATTTGGCAAACTTCTAATCAAAGAACTCAAAAAAGGCTCTTTACCACCCGCAATTGATTCAAGTTGTTCTTCTGATAATTCCATGTTTTCCATTTCTGGTTCTGCTGGGATGGTCAGATATACTTTTGATTTGTCGGTCTGGTCGGCTATCACCAATGTTTTTCCTTCTGGCAAAACAATCTTTATGCCGCTGAGTCTTTCTATGGTTGTTACAGGGTCGGCTATGAGCTCTTTTCTAAAATTAGAATCTTCCCAAGCCTTAGAAATGACCGTCTGTATGATTTCTTGTTTTCTCTGTTCCATGTCTCCGTTTGTATGATGTAAAGTTACTTGGTCTTTTTCTGATGAATTTGCCAAAATAACCGTCAAAATTGCCAAATCTATTTTTTTATTTATTATCTAACAAAAGGTTTTTTCTATTCTTATTCTAATAATTTCTCCGTTTGTATGATGTAAAGTTAGTTGGTCTTTTCCTGATGAATTTGCCAAAGTAACCGTCAAAGTTGCCAAATCAAATCTTTTATTTTTCGTAAAATCAAAGAGCATTTTTAAACTATTCCTTGATTTTATGTTGTAAAATTAAGTGGTAGATTCTTGATAAAATTGCCAAAATAACCGCCAAAATTGCCAAAGTTATTTTTTATTTTCTCATAAAACCAAAGAGCATTTTTAAACTATTCCTTGATTTTGTGTTGTAAAATTAAGCGGTAGATTCTTGATGAAATTGCCAAATAAGCTGACAAAAAGGTAGTGTTTGGAAAACTTTATTTTGTCTGAGCGACTCTGTCTGAATCAGGATTTACAAGATTCATGGATTATCAGGATAAAAATCATGTAAATCCTTAAATCCTATAATCCTGATTCAGACAGGGTCGCTTAGACAGGGTCGCTTAGACAGGGTCGCTTAGACTGGACAGACAAAACTTTATTTTTAAAACAGTAGATTTGGGATAAACAAAAATCCCGCACGATGTTCGCACGGGATTTTCTTTATTCTGATTTTTTAATTATATGTCAATTCATCAAGATGTAATTTAGAGTTCGTTGATAGCGGTATATTTTTCTCCACAAAATACATTTTTATTTCCCCTTTTCCCTTGGCGTGGATGTGTCCTCTGTATTCAAAGCTAAACGTATCATCATCTTTTATTAAATCATAGAGTGTCTCGCTGATGTTCACTTTCCCGACCATTCCGTTACTTTCCATCCTACTGGCAGTATTCACGGCATCTCCCCACACGTCATACTGAAACTTTTTGACTCCCACAATCCCCGCAACAATTGGTCCTGCATGAATACCAAGTCGCATCTCAAAGAAAGGAATTTGCTTCTGTTCGTTTTCAATAACCCTTTTTGTTACAAACTCCTGCATCTCTAAACCTGCTAATACAATGTTCTTAGTGGAATTTTCGAAAGGATGCGGAATACCTGCCGCCGCCATATAGGCATCTCCAATGGTTTTTATTTTCTCGACATTATATTTCTCCGCAATGTAATCGAATGCCTTAAAACATACATTTATTTCTTCTACCAAACTTTGTGGAGTCATTTTTTCGGCAGTTTGCGTAAAGGATTTAAAATCAGTAAAAAGGATTGATACTAAATCAAACTCTTGGGCATTTACGCTTCCTTTTTCTTTGAGTTCATCCGCTATTTCTTCTGGAAGAATATTCAGCAATAACTCTTCTGAACGGTCTTTCTCAATCCTCAATGCCTCTCTTGATTTTTTTACGAATCGTAAACTACTCCACAAACCACCCGCCACCACAAGCATAAAAAGTAAAGTAACAATAATGATATTTCTTTGCTTTTCCTTTTTTTGTACTTCTTCTTTATGTTTAAGATCAATCAGGTTTTGTTTCTTCACATACGCAATACTATCCACCAACTGTTGCTTCTGAAACTCCATATTCATCATCTTATTAGAAGTTTCTTCGGAATGCAAACTATCAGCAAAAATATTTACTTTTTCATAATAAAGAAGAGCTAATTGATTGTTTCCCAATGATTTATAGGAATTATAGAGACATTCACAAGCATCTTTTTCCACGGAAACCGCTCCTAATTTTTCTGCCATTTTTAATCCAGCGGTACATTTTTCTACGGATTCTTTGTGTTTTCCTAATTTATATAATGTATTGCCAATGGCGATTCGAGACCTACTTTTAAACAGCAAATTGCTAACTCCGTCGGCATTTGTTAGACAACGATCATAATAATACTGAGCTTTTTGAAAATCTGCTTTCTTATAAAATAGTTCTCCCAAATTTGACAACACTTCTAATTCTAACTGTATATCTTTCTCTTTCTCTGCAATGGTTAATGCCTCATTAAATTCTTTCAGAGCCTTATCAAAATTACCTTGTCCCATAGAAATGTAACCTATTTCTATCAACATTTTGGCAATTCCTTTTTTATCATTAATTTTCTTGAAAATAGAATACGCTTTATTGATATAACGCATTGCATTAGTATAATCTTCTACCTTAGAATAAATAGCTCCAATATTTTCTGTAACAGTAGCTACCATTTTTTCATCCCCTATTTCTTCTTGAATAACTGCTGCTTTTCTGAGATACTCCACTGCTTGGGGATAATTACCTAAATTATAATAAACGCCAGCCATATTATTTAATACTCCCGATACTCCCTTTTTATGACCTGCTTGTGTATATGATTCAGAACTCTTTTTGTAAAAGAATAGTGCTTTTGAATAGTCTCCTTGAAAATTATGTAACAAACCTATACGAGTATAACAATCTCCAACTTTTTGATTCTGTTTAATATTTTTGTAAATAGGTAAACAGTTTTCGAATAATTCTAAGGCTTTATTTGAATTACCTGCATCATCATATTTTGAAGCAAGAGTATAGAGACTATCTGCTTCAGATTTTTGTCGTGTTGATAGGTTTGGTTTAGTTTGTCCATACATTTTTAACCCCATTTCGTTAAATAGAAAATAACAAAACAACATAAATACCCAGTAACCTTTCATTTGTTTACTCATTTTATTTATTGAAAAACTAAAAACGTACATATTCACTATTGAATATGTACGTTTAATTTTTATGCGAGTTTTAAATCCTATAGACCACAACTATTATGGCTTATATTGACTTAGATCAGCACCCCCAGAAATAATGTCTAATTGCTCCTCATTTAACTCCATATCCTCAATGTTTGGCTTCACAGGAGTATTATTCAAATGAGTTGTTTTATCTGTTTTATCAACAACAGACGACTTTCCGCCTTCTGGGGAATGTGAGTTTTTGTGTTCGTTAGTTAATTCCATGACTGTATAATGTTTTAATGAAACTGATTATTATTACAGCGTAAAATTAATTTGATTTCTTGTGATAGAACTGACAAACAGACTGACAAAAATACACATTCTGGATTAAAAAATGGATTAAAAGGCATTTGAGAGTAATATAAAGACCAGATTTTTTTGAGACTATCTAAAAGTAGCTAAATGTTGTGTGTGTTTTTTCAATTTACATCAAGACTACCCTACTATCAAAACAAAAGTTGTCTAAAAAAGTGGTTAGGATATAGACCGTCCCGAGATGTAAGCCTTTTTACGCCCGTGGTTGTGCCTAAAAAAATCATTTTTATGACTCTCTACGTATTTTGGTGAAAGAGTAAAATCAAAAAAAGGAGAAGGTTTTGAAACCCTCTTCTTTTTTTAAATCAATAAATCATCTGCCTTTACCCCCGCAATCCGCATCGCTTCGTATTCGACTTCTACGATAAACTCGGTTTCATCGTCCGTAAATTCTTCATTATTCCAATCCTTAAAAAATTGTTGGGTTTGTGCTTGAATATTATCCACATTTTTTTCTAATCTTCTGATCAAAAAATCCGTAAAACGATCTACTTCTTTTCGCATTCTGAGGACGGAATTCGTAGGCGGTGGCACGACTTCATAGTCCTCTAAATCATCCAAAAGGAATTTTTCTTTGAGTTTATAGGCTTTTAATTGGTTGATTCTTTCTTGATTGCTCATGGTTTTTTTGCTACTGTAGCTCGAAGTGGCACTTAGAGCTACTTACTTCAACGTCTCGAAGTGCCACCGTGCGACGTTCGCTTCAAGCTACAGTATTTTTATGTCTTTGCTTTCTTCTTCCTCGCAGAGGGAGGACTATTAAGTTCTGAAAACGAAGTCAGAATTTAGAACAAGGAATGTAAAATTTAAGTACCCGTTATTAATTGGTTTATGTTTGGATAAATTACAATCATCTGATTATCAATTGGTTATATCTTAAAATCCTAACAACTAAATCCTAACCCCTACTTAGAAGGAATAATCTATGCAAATGGGGATTCTTGTTCTTTCAAATATTTTCCGATATTGAAAGAAATACCTTCCAAAATTTCAATTTCTTTGTGCCAATCTATCACCATCCAATTCTCACCTTTGGTTGCTACTAAAACTTTTTTACTCGCAGACATTACCCAAATTATTTTTTCTACCCCAAAATCTAATAATTTTTCTGTTTTGGCATAAATATAAGCATCGGGCGTTTCGAAATTCTCCAAATCAGCATCAATATCTACTTCAATTTGAATCTTTGGCGGAATTGAAGCATAATGTTTATCACCCGATTTTACAGGTAGTCTCTTAGTATCAAAAATAGCAATATCAGCCGAAAAATTAGTTTTTGATCCCACGTGAATTCCCTGCTCGTTAGTAAGAATATGAAATTTATTTTCATCTAAATTCCGAAAAAGTATTCTCAAAATATGCTGTAAAATAAAATTTTGCAAAGTACTTGCTCCCATAATTTCTGATTCTGTTTTTGTTCCTGCAATAACATCACGATACCCTTTGTAATAAATAGGTTTCCCATCCATGATTTCATAAATCAAAGACGATGGTATTTTTTTTGCAGGTATGCGTGGGAGTGATTTTCGAGGGCTTTTTGTTGCTATCATGGTAACTGATTTTTATCAAATTTAAGGAATATTTTTCTATAATGGTTGTTTTTGTTCTCTGTATTTATCAGAGTTCGTCCTGATAAATACGAGACACAAATCGGGGTTTTATGAAATCAATCTGTTATCTAATTAGTGTAAATCAAAGATTATCAAATAGTTAAACTCCAAACACCGAAACACGAACAACTACTTATCTTGTAAGGGACAGAAGAAAATTCCTTTTGAAGAAACCTCACTAAAAAACCCCACTAAATTTTTTCAGTGGGGTTTCTTCAAAAGGAATTTTACTAATTATTTTGGTAATACTACTCCGTCAATCACGTGTACCATTCCATTTGTACCTTTCAAATCGGTTGCTGTTACGTAGGCAGAACCACCATTTTCGTCGGTAAGTTTTACTTTACCGTTGTCAATTGAGGCGGTTAATTTTCCACCGCTAACCATCGTTAAAACTACCTTACCCATCCCTTTTTTGATGGCAGCCATTACTGCTTTTGCATCCAAACTACCAGCCACAACGTGATACGTAAGAATTTTTGCTAACTGAGCTTTATTTTCTGGCTTTAATAATGTTGCTACTGTGCCTGCTGGTAATTTATCAAAAGCAGCATTGGTTGGAGCAAAAACCGTAAATGGTCCTTTTCCTTTCAATGTTCCTACTAAATCAGCCGCTTTCACAGCCGCTACTAATGTTGTGTGATCTGTTGAACCAATCGCAATATCAACTACGTCTTTTGCTTGTCCAAAAGAAATCATTGGAGCAAAACCTACCAATAACATAAAAAATAATTTTTTCATTTTGTTCTTTGTTTATTGTGAATAATACAAACAAAACGGCTTGGACTATTAATTGTTTAGCGGTTTTAACGAATAAAATATTTATTTTTTTTATCAAAACAATAACTGTTTTTTTGTGTTTAAAGAACTTAAAATCAGTCATTTAGAGATGTTTTTTAATTTAATATCAGATAACTAATGTAATTAAAATATCGAATATCAATGACTACATAACTAACTTTACAGCCATAAACAATCATCCATTGAAAAAGACCGTCTTCGCCATAACGCCCCCGTTTACGCAACTCAATACGCCCTATCCCGCAACGGCGTACATAAAGGGATTTCTTAATACTAAAAATGTCTCCTGTTTTCATGCTGATTTGGGAATTGAGGTTATTTTATCTTTATTTTCTAAGAAAGGTTTGAAAGAAATTTTCCAGACAATAGAAACCCAAGCCACCCAACCCCTGGAGGGGGAGTTAAAATCGGACTCTCAAATTCCCCCTTCGGGGGTTAGGGGGCTACTTTTACAAGATGATTATATTCAAACTATCGACCCCGTAATATCTTTTTTGCAAGGTAAAAATCCAACACTTTCGCACGTGATTTGTCAGGGAGACTTCTTACCCGAAGGTCCTCGTTTTGCTCAATTAGAAGAAGATTTAGATTGGGCTTTTGGCTCAATGGGAACCCAAGACAAAGCCAAACATTTAGCAACTTTATATTTGGAAGACCTTTCGGATTTAATCACCGAATGTATAGACCCACATTTCGGATTTAGTCGATATGCAGAGCGTTTGGGACGTTCTGCCAATAGTTTTGATGAATTATATGAGACTCTTCAACAGGAATATACCTACATTGATAAAAATTTGATTACGATTTTGGAAGAGAAAATGGCAATCGTTCAACCCAAATTAGTGGCTATTTCGGTGCCTTTTCCTGGAAATCTATACAGTGCTTTTCGTATCGGACAGTGGATTAAAAAACATTACCCCGAAACAAAAATTGCGATGGGCGGAGGTTTCCCTAATACAGAATTACGCTCACTTTCGGATGTCAGAGTCTTTGAATTTTTTGATTTTATTACCTTAGATGATGGCGAAGCTCCGATTGAGGAAATATTAAACTATATAACCCAAAGCCCCCCAACCCCCGAAGGGGGAGTTTATTCGTCTGAGATTCCCCTTTCGAATAAAATAATTTTAAAACGAACATTTGTACTGGACAATTCCCCCTTCGGGGGTCAGGGGGCTATATACATCAACAACTCCACGCTCCCCGACTACAAACAGTCCGAAGTTGGTACGCCCGATTATTCGGATTTGTTGTTGGATAAATACATTTCTGTTATCGAAATCGTGAATCCCATGCACCGAATGTGGAGCGACGGACGATGGAATAAACTCACGATGGCTCACGGTTGTTATTGGGGGAAATGTACCTTCTGCGATATTTCCTTAGATTATATCAAACTTTACGAACCCGTTGCCGCTAATATATTGTGTGATAGAATGGAAGAAATGATAAACCAGACGGGTCAGAATGGCTTTCATTTTGTGGACGAAGCCGCACCGCCCGCCCTCATGCGTGCTTTAGCTTTGGAGATTTTGAGGCGTAAACTTGCAGTGTCTTGGTGGACAAATATTCGTTTCGAGAAAAGTTTTAGTCATGATTTGTGTCAGTTGCTCAAAGCCTCTGGTTGCATTGCCGTTTCGGGAGGTTTGGAAGTAGCTTCTGACCGCCTTTTGGACTTGATTCAGAAAGGCGTAACCGTTTCGCAGGTTGCCCAAGTTACTCGCAATTTTACGGAGGCGGGCATCATGGTTCACGCTTATTTGATGTATGGTTTTCCGACGCAAACCGCCCAAGAAACCATTGATTCGCTCGAAATGGTAAGACAAATGTTTGAATTGGGCATTCTGCAATCAGGTTTTTGGCATCAGTTCGCCATGACCGCCCACAGTCCCGTGGGGATGTACCCAGAAAAATTTGGAGTAAAAATTGAGAACCCAACTATCGGGAGTTTTGCCAATAATGACTTGGTGCATAACGACCCAAAAGGTGCTGACCACGATACTTTTAGTTATGGTTTGAAGAAATCGCTCTTCAACTTTATGCAAGGAATTGGCTTTGATTTACCGCTCCAAGAGTGGTTCGAGTTCAAAATTCCCAGAACGAAAGTAACTAAAAATTATATTGAAATGGCAGTTTCTGAGGAGGAAGAATTTATTACGAGACCTTCTTCAAAAGTTGTTTGGTTGGGCAAAAAACCTTTGGTAGTTTATTCAAATTCCAAAAAAGGAGAAATAGCTACGCTAAATTTTCATTCCAAGAGAGACGAGTTTTCTGTCAAGCTCAATAAAAATCAAGGAGAATGGTTAGCGGAAATATTAGCATTAGTTTCTCCAAAAAATAAGAAAATTTATACTTTTCAAGAAGTCCAAAATCACTACGAGAATGCTGGATTGCAAGATTTTGAATTGTTTTGGTACAATAAACCTGTCAATACTTTGGGGGAATATGGGTTATTAATTTTGTAGAGTAGTACTAAGTATTAAGTCCTAAGTATTAAGTGAAAAATAATAATCACATAATATTTAAGACTTAATACATAGGACTTAAAACTATTCTTTCACAAATCTAACATCCATAATTTCGACACGTCTTTCTTTTGATGGTCCTAAATCGTAAATCGAAAGTTTAGTATTTTTCTCATCATCACTCAAACCTGAAACCGATGAATCTTCACCGTTGGCTTGTTCGGTAATTGTGATTTTATCCATCATTTTCGATAATTTCCCACCGTCAAATTTAGATAAGAAATTACGAATACTACTGATACGTCGTTTGGTCAAGTTGATGTTATAATCATTCTTCGCCAATGGACTTGCAAAACCTTTTACGGTAATGTTTACTTTTTCACCTGCATCAAGATTTTTTACAATTTTTACTGCCAAAGCATTCAAATCATCGTTTCCTTTCTTTACGTCATTGTCAAAGAAACCTCCAATGGCAGTTTTTCCCTCTGGAGTATCTGATTCTGACTCAAACTTAGATTTTCTGTTTTCGTACTTGTTATACGTTTGGGTATATGTCTGAGAAGTTGTAACTGCCTGAGTATTTTTATTTGGTTCGTCATTGTCAAAATACAAAATCACAGGGGCGAATCCGTCCATTTGTTCCCCTGCTGGTGGGGCTACTTCGGTTTTTACGGAATCAACCATTGCTGGGACATCAACCGCTACTGGTACATCTTCTTTCTTACAACCTTTCATAAAATACCACAATAAACCTCCTAATAAAAGAAGCCCCAAAAGTGGCAATAACCATTTTGGTAATCCACCTGCGGCGGCTTCAATTTCTGGTTCTACATAAGCTGGGGGAGCAATTTTTGGAACTTCTACGACTGGTGGAGCAACTTTTACCTCTGGAATAGCAGCTGCCGCTCCGAAACCAAGACCCGCTAAACCCAATAAAGGTAAGAAACCCATTAAACCAACTTTCTTATCAGAAGGACAACTTCTGGCAATTTCTTGATGGTTTCCTGCTTTCAAGATTACATAATGTACGCCATCTTCTTCAATTTCGGCATAACGGTCTTTGTTATCACGATTTTTCAAAACAGATGACACACCATTATCACGAGCTGCCGTGGTTGGATAGCTTTCACTACGCATACTTACGTCTCCGTTTTTGTCCAACATTGAGAAATAATACATTCCGTCTTTTGCGAATGTACGGATGCCATCTGCTGGTGAATCGGTATGTCCTACATACGCATCACACGGTAAGTATTCATCAATGTTGTTAGCTACATTTGATGCTTCTTCGACTGCTGGTGCAGGAGGTGTATCATCAAATGAAAGTGCCGCCGTTGAGCCTGCCGCCATGAATGGGAACAGTCCATAAATTGCATCCGCACTATCATAAGGGCAACTTCTGGCAATTTCTTGGTGATTGCCAGCTTTCAGAATCACGAAATGCTTTCCGTCTTCTTCTACTGTACTGTAACGTTCTCTGAGTTCACGATTTTTTTGAACCGAAGCGAGACCGTTGTCTCTTGCGGCAGTAGTTGGGTAGCCTTCACTTCTGAAAACAACTTTGCCTGTTTTACTGAGCATCGTAAAATAATGCTCGCCATTTTCTCCATCTTGAAAAACTCTAAAATCCTCAGCGGGAGAATCTGAATGTCCTGCGTAGGATTCGCATGATAAATAGCCATCAGTTTGCATATTACTATTTGTTTGGTTTGGTTCTGTGATAGCCGCTGCCACAACTGGGGCGGGCATATCTATGGTAAAGGATTCGGTATTCTCGGTAATAACTTTTTGGGTTTCGTAACTAACTCCGTACTGGTCAGCATACGAGCGAGTATTTGTCAACAACCAAGCAATGGCGGTATCACGTTGGGCGGCAATTTCAAAATTGGGGCTTTTTGCCACTTCTTGACGGTTTCCCGCTCTCAGAATAAATGAGAACTTACCATCTTTTTCTACTTTTTCATAACGAGTTGCTTCAATGCCATTTTTGATAACGGTTTTGATACCATTGTCTCTTGCAGTACCAGAACCATATCCTTGCGAATACAAAATTGGTGAACCTGAGGCATCTTTCATCAAAAAATAATGTTGCTTATTAGCCCCTTTGACAGCATCAAATCCTGCACCGTCAGAACTTGGCAAAATATCAAAATCATATTGATTGACACTTTTTCGTTTTACAGGTTCTGGATAAGCCGAAGCATAAATGGGTGAGTTGGCTCTCACAAAAGCAACCTGTGTTTCCGCATCAGCCCTTGAGGTAAATGTACGGCTACGGGCGATTTCAAGGTTGTTTCTTTCTTTTAGAATAAAATGAAAACTGCCATTATCCTCAATTACTTCAAATCGTTGTGGCTTTGCAGAGGCAGCAATAACCTGACGGATTCTTTTGTCTTTCTTAGAATTTGCATCAAATCCACGGCTGTACAAAAGTGCTTGTCCGTTGGCATCGTTCAAATGAAAATAAGACGCATTTTTATCCTTACGATTGAATGATTCAAACCCTGACGTTCCTTTTGGTGAAGCATATCCAAAATCGTACAGAGAGGCAAAATCAATTTCGCCCAAAGCTGGCAGTACGACTTGCTCTTTTACGCCCGTGGTGGTGGTGGTCGAAAACGTATGAACCTCCACGGTATATTGTGGTTCGTCGGACGTATCCTCACTCAGAGCATCAGCGGCTTCATCTGCCTCCGTTGCAGAACCAAATCGAGGGCTTGAAGCAATGGCATTTCCTTCTGAAAGTACGTTAAAAAAGGATTGTCCACCATCGGAAGCAACTTGATAATTGGCTCGGGTTGGGAGCGATTGAGTGAGTCCACGAATTGCTCCAATACAAGCATCACGGTCATCGAAAAGAATACTCGACAGCACGAGATTTGTGTCGTTGTCGGAGAGCGTAAAAGAGAACTTGCCGTCCTCTTGTTGAGTAACTAAGAATTTCATTGAGTATATTTAGGAAGGTATGGTAATAAATTTCTTGGGATGTTGCACTAATTTTAGAATACATTAAACAAAAGAAATATATAATAAAATTAGCTCAAATTGAAATTTACCTCCAAAATAACGATAAGGTTCTCATTTACAAAGGATTATTGAAAAAAATAATCAAAAGTTAATGATTTTGTATTGGTTTATTAGTGAAAGGTCAAAACCTTTGGGAAAAAGGGTAAAAGATAAAAAGGGTGAAGAAGAGAAATATTATTTCACCTTCTTCACCCTTTTTATCTTTTTGATAGAAAAACTTACACTTTCAAATCTCCTTTTTTCAAAGCATCAACCGCAAAATTGGCAGCACGAGCCGTCAAAGCCATGTACGTAAGCGAAGGATTCACACATGAAGCCGAAGCCATTGCTGCACCGTCCGTAACAAATACGTTTTCAGCTCCCCAAACTTGATTATTTTTGTTCAAACAAGAATTTTTAGCATCTGTACCCATACGAGCCGTTCCCATTTCGTGGATTCCGATTCCTAAATGTTTGGATTCATCGTTGTAAGTTTTTACATTTTTCAGTCCAGCACGCTCCAAAATCTCGCCCGCATCGTTTTGCATATCTACCCGCATCTTCTTTTCGTTTTCTTTGTATTCAGCATCAAAAACAAACAATGGCATTCCCCATTTGTCTTTCAGTTTGTCATCTAAATACATTCTGTTGTCTGGATTTGGCAATACCTCTCCAAAGCCCATCATACCAAACTTCCATTGTCCTGGATAGCTCAAAGAATCCTTGAACTCCGCTCCTATTCCTTCTTGATTAGCACCACGTCCCCAATCATCACGAGTGGCACTGCCTTGATAACCAAAGCCACGGTTATAATCACGCTTATCAGTTCCCCAATTACGAAATCTTGGAATATAAATACCATTGGCACGGCGACCATAGTAATACTCATCCGCCAAACCTTCAAACTCACCCGAAGCACCCACGCCCAAATGATGATCCATAATGTTACGCCCCAATTGGTCAGATTCATTACCCAATCCGTTTGGATGACGTTTTGATTTTGAATTCATCATAATGCCCGTAGTTGGGAACGCTGAGGCATTCAAGAAAATAATTTTGGCAAAATACTCAATTGACTCATTGGTCTTTTGATCAATGATTCTCACGCCAACAGCTTTCCCTAATTTATCATCAAAGATTACTTCTTGAACGATTGCATCTGGGCGAAGGGTTAAATTACCCGTTTTCACTGCCGCAGGTAGCGTTGAAGATTGCGTAGAGAAATATCCACCGTAAGGACACCCCATCATACAACGGTTTCGGTACTGACATTGAGCCCTTCCTAAATCCAGTGCAATTTTTGATTCACCAGTCAAGTGGGCAGTACGTCCCATGATGAAATGACGATTTGGGAATTCTTTTTCAATTCTCAACTTCATTTCTTTTTCGAGGGCGTTCATGTTCATTGCTGGTAAATAATGCTCGCCGTGAGGCAATACATCAATATTGTCTTTACCTCCGCTGATACCCGCAAATTTTTCTACGTGGTCATACCAAGTAGCTATGTCATTGTATCGGATGGGCCAATCTGTACCAACACCTTCTTTTAAATTTGCTTCAAAATCAGTAGGATTCCAACGGTATGACTGCCGTCCCCACATCAAAGAACGTCCACCCACGTGATAGCCACGAATCCAATCGATTGGTTTTTTTTCGATGATAGGATTGTCTTTATCATTTTCAAAATGATTTCTCCATTGTTCATTAGCAGTGTAGCCTGTACGAACATTGATAAAATATTCTTCGGCGGTTTTGCTATCTATACGCCCACGGTGAGGAAAATCCCAAGGATTTTTGGTGGCTTCTGTGTAATCGGTAACGTGTTTAATATCACGTCCACGCTCGAGCATGACTACTTTCATGCCTTTTTCACATAATTCTTTGGCAGCCCAGCCACCTGATATTCCAGAACCAACCACGATGGCATCGTATGTATTGGCTTTTGTTCCTGTTCCTATTATTTCCATTTGATTTTATAGTATTGGGTATTGTGTATTAAGATTTTTAGAAAAATAATACTTTTCAGAATAACCCCTTGATGTTTTAATGAAATTCAACTGATAATTGCTAACTGATAATTGTTCATTGGATCAATCCATCGCCCAAACTTTTTGACCTTTTTGTAATTTAATTCCTTCATATTTGCCTGGAACTTCCAAGTATTCAGCCGCTTTGGTAGCACCAAGTTCAGAGGTGAAATACCCTAAAACGGTCAAATCCTTCATTGTTTTCCAAAATTCAGATTTTTCTTTGGCTGAGTCTTCGGCTTTCAATAAGGCTAATTTCTTTTCAGCAGGAGCTTTCATAAAATCTCCATCCGCACCGCCATTGAGTTTATCTAATCCCGCAAAAAAACCTTTTTGTTGGTCTTCTTTGTAACATTCTTTCAACATAAACTCAATAAATTCAGGTACTTTGGCTTCTTTTGCTCCTGGGGTTGAGGTTTTAGGTAAAATCATCTCGGCAATTTCTGCAATTATCTGACTGTGCTGTGGCACGATGGCGAAATTTTTGCCAACCGTAGAGCCTCCGCCAGACTTACAACTTTCTAATACAGTAGCTAACGTACCAGCCGATAGCGTCCCGCCCATTAGTAGTGCAACACGGGCTATTGCGTCTCTTCTTTTCATTTATTTTTTATTTAATTTATATTCGTAAAGTTACATTTATATTGTAAAAAATTATACAATTACATCAAGCAAATTGTTTTATTTTAGGATAAAATCACATAGAATATTTTACCGATAACGAAATCATCCAAATATTATTTGGTGGTTATAGTTTTCTATGCCTATTTGCGGAAAATTTCACAAATAAACAACCAAATGAAACTAAAACTCGTAGCCTTACTGTGTTTTTCGCTGACTTTTGCGACCCAAGCCCAAAAAAAGAAGACCACCAAGAAAACTCCTCCAACCAAAATTATTGCAGTAGATTCAACGGAATTATTAAATCGAACTCAGTTGAACGCAGGAATATCATCTGCCCAAGACCAAATCGAGGCAAGTTTGACAGGTAAGGACAAATCTTCTTCTCAAAATGGAGAAAAACGATTCTATGATACCTACAAATTATTCCTTCATGCGGGCGAAGAATTGACCTTGGAACATTCTTCGGATAATTTTAGAGTAATGTTAGCACTGAAAACGCCAAGCAAGGATAAAGAAGAGATGAGTTATGACTCAAAACCATTCGGTGGGTCGAGTTATAACAAATTATTTTACGTAGCTCCTGCTACGGGAACATACACTTTACTGGCTACGTCAATGGATGCGGGACAGTCTGGAAGATACAAAATTCAGAAGACCATTGCCCCTCCAAATGCCGTAGAAGCACAAATTGACCCACAATTTGCCAAGCAATTTAAGATTTTGATGTCATCAAGAAGAGATGATTTTAAAGGAATTACGGGTGAAAAAATTAAGAAAGATAAAAAAGATAAATCAGTCGGTGTAGAGAAATTCAAAGCTACTTATGAGTTAGTTACTGGCAAAACGGGCATCATTTCGCAAGAGAACGGCGGACAGGCGGTAAATTATAAAACTATTATTTTAGAAACTGAAAATGAGACTGAGGCGAAAGAATATTATGAAAAAATCAAGAAGCAATTACAAGTTTTAGTGCGTAGCTGGGCTGAACAAAGTAATACCGATAATAATTACAGTGCTTCAACGGATAAGGACATCATTACTTTGAGTATTTCTTCGGAAGAACGTAAGAAAAAGAAGATGTTTTATATGATTAATTTTGTGTATAACTGATTCACCTTCAACAATTTAATCAAAGATGGTTTCGTTACTAATGAAACCATCTTTGAAATGAAAAAATCTACGATTCTCTGCATTACAATTCTTTTGATAAGCAATCGTTTATCATTCTCTCAAGACTATATCATTCAACCCAAGCATGGTATTGAACTACAATTTGGGGCAAATTCACCCGTTGTTGGTCTGAAATATCGTTATCTCTTCTGGCTTAATTCCCAACAACATATAACGGCTTCGACTGGTGTAGGAATGTTTCATGGTATTAATTTTAATCAAGATTTAACTTACTCTCTGGGAGATGGACGTAATTTTTGGGAAGTTGGGATATTGGGCTTTTATACTAATGGTTCTACCTATGAGTATAGAGCCAACTATCAGTATGTACTCTCACCAATGACTGGATATAAATATATTTCTCCTAATGGACTTTCGGTAAGAATACATTTTTCTCCATTCATTAATAAAAGTCAATTTTATCCTTTTGGAGGAATTGCTATTGGCTATTATTTTAAGGAAAAAAAATATACCCCACCAAATCAATATATCAATACCATTAGATTCCGTAAAGATTAATTTACGCTGGCATACTCGGACGAACCTCAATTTTACTCGGCAGAGTCCGTGCGGGCATTTTGATTAAGTCTGAAACAATCTGTCCTATATCCTCTGGTTGGATTTTCCAAGCGTGTTTAGTGTGGGGCATTTGTCCGCCAAATTCTGTGGCAACCGAACCTGGCATAATAGTCGTTACTTTGATACCATCTTTTCGTAAATCCATCATAATTGCTTGCGAAAAGCCCACTACGCCAAACTTAGAGGCATTATAAGCACTACCTGCCGCAAAGAAATTTGTTCCTGCCAAACTCGAAATCGTAATAAAATAACCTTGTGTATTTTTCAAACACTCGTAGGAAGCCTTGATAGAATTGAACGTTCCTGTGAGATTTATGTCGATGGTGTCTTGCCATTGTTCGGAGGTAAGTGTTTGAATTGGAGCGAAATAGCCTACGCCCGCATTGGCAATTACATAGTCCAGTCGTCCCCAATTTGCGAGAATTATTTGAACAGATTTTTCCTGTGAAGCCAAATTTCTAACGTCTGATTCTATCCCAATGGCGTAACCTTCCTTAATTTTATTTAGTTCTAAGGCGGCTTCGTCTGCGTTAGCTTGTGTGCGGGAAGTAATGGCTACTCGAATTCCATCTTTAATTAATGATTCTGCTACTCCGTAACCGATTCCTTTTGAGCCACCCGTGATGAGGGCTACTTTTATGATTTCTGACATGATGAATTTAAGTTTTATTGTTAAAAAGACTACGACTCTCTCCTCTTCCAAAGATAGAAAACAGGCACGCCCAAAGCCACAATTCCAACGCCAATCCATGAAGGTACAGGCTTGTAAATCAATAAGTTAACGCAAAGAGCTACGGCAAAAAGCAAGTAAATGGCTGGAATAATTGGATAGCCAAATGCTTTGTATGGTCTTGGCGTATTGGGTTGTTTCTTGCGGAGAATAAATACACCAAAAATCGTAAGGATATAAAATACTAAAATCGCAAAAACCGTATAATCCAACAAGTCGCTGTATGTACCTGTGAGACACAGCAAACACGCCCAAAAACATTGCATAATTAATGATGCCGCTGGAACGCCTTTTGAATTTAATTCACCCGCTTTTTTGAAGAAAAGATTGTCTTTTGCCATCGCATAATAGACCCTCGCTCCCGACAAAATAATGCCATTGTTGCATCCAAAGGTAGAAATCATGATAAAAATCGCCATGATGATTGCAGCAGGATTTCCAAAAATTATTTCAGCGGCAGCCGTTCCCACTCGATCATTAGTAGCAAACATAATACCCCTTCCGATGGTATCACCAGCATTGGCTTGCCCTTGAACGGGAAGTAAAGTTAAGTAGGCAATATTGGCTAAAATATACAGAACACTAACCGTCAATGTACCGTACAAAAGACTTAGAGGAATGTCTCTTTTGGGGTTTTTCATTTCGCCCGCCGTGTAAGTAACGTTATTCCAAGCCGAAGATGAAAACAAGGGACCAATCAAGGCTAAACCCATCGCAGACCATAAACCAATGCCCGAAAGGTATTTGTAATCCAAGATTTTACCAGTAACCTTATCCCATTGAATGGCTACAGGACTCCAAAAGTCAATCGAGTTAATTTCCCACATTCCTTTTCCAGACGTAAGACCCACATAAATTCCTAAAATAGCTAAACTCAACAATGCCCCAATTTTGGTTGTAGTAAAGATTAATTGCACCAATTTAGCATTCTTTACACCTTGAATATTGATAAAAGTTAATAACAAAATCAAAGCAATTGCCAAGAGTTGTTGGGTATTGAAAATCAGAAAACTATGTTCCGTTCCGATATAATCTGGTAAAAGTACGCCCGTATATTTGGCAAAGGCTACCGCAACGGCGGCAATTGTTCCTGTTTCGATAACTAAGAAGGTTGTCCAACCGAACAAAAAGCCAACCAATGGATTGTACGCCTCTCGTAGATATACGTATTGACCGCCCGCTTTGGGCATCATACCCGCAAGTTCACCGTAGGAAAGTGCTGATATTAAGGTGATTACGCCCGTGATTATCCAAGTGAGGAGCAAATATCCAGGCGAGCCTAAGTTGCGGGTAACGTCGGCAGAGACGATAAAAATTCCTGATCCAATCATTGAGCCAATCACAATCATGGTGGCATCAGTCAGGGATAATTCTTTTTTTAATTCTTGCGGGTTTGATTCAGTCATTGATGAGTTTTTAGTTAATTTTTTAGTGGAATATAAACTTACTTTTCAAATTTAATCTTACAATAAATATCTGATAATAAAACACTTACACCTTCAACTACGATAGAATCTTCAAGGCTATAAAAATCTTGATTAATCCAGGAGTTATGATTTTCTGTACGTGTGTAGGTCGTAACATTCACTTTTTTAGGATTAATATAAATAACTTGTTGAAGGCTATCTAAAAGTTTATACTCAGGTAGTTTTTCAGATAAATCAAAGTTTTTTGTTGAGGGAGAAAGGACTTCTATTATAATTAATGGGTTTGTAATAATGCAGTTTGATTTTAATTTAAAGTCAGGTTCACCTTTTATTACCATCACATCTGGCATATAATATCCTCCTTCAAATTTTGGAATTTGAACACCCGAATTACTGCCCAATACAAGAAAATCATCTTTTTCAATAAATAAATTCCTAAGAATCCCGCCCAAATTCATAATGATGGCTTCGTGCCACAATGTCGTTAATCCCATAGTTATAATTTCATTTTCGTGGTATTCAATTTTAAAAGGTGTATCGTAAGCCACCGAGAAATAATCTTCCTCAGATGCTGGAATGCGAACTAACTCCTTTGTTTTGAGTTGTTCGATTATTTCTTCTTTAAGATTTCGAGTAATGACCATAGTCTTATTTTTTATCAAATATAGGAATAATATTTTAATCAATCCTCCTCCCCACACCCAATCGGAGCCCCAGGAGGTAATTCTTTATGCACTGCCACTTTTGCCGAAGATGGATTTTTCATGCGGTCTAAGGCATAATCTAAATGGGCTTGATAGTCGCTTTCTTTGGCAGTTTTCTTGGTTTCTTCTAAGTATGTTTTCAAATCCTTCAACACCTTTCCACAAACGGCTCTGACTTGGTAATTAGCGGTTTCATTGGTGCTTAAAGCCATTAAATGCGTTAATACAATTTGTTCAGTTTGGAACTGTACTTTGCGGCTCAGTCCTTGATTTTTAAGCATTTTGAAAGTTTTATCCATTACTTGATTCATCATTTCTTCCAAACCTAATCCATTGTTTCGGGCTTCGTACTCAACCATTCTTGAAGCACGTTCAGGGTTAAATAAAAACTGCAAAGGAAAGTCCGCCGTTGATTCTGCCGCCGCCAAAGGGTCGAAAGCTAAACCTGTTCGTTTTTTGAATAATTCTCTCGAAGACATATACCCCGCTGGTCGTGGAGGAATCAAGGAAATGATATTTTCTGGTAAGGTTAAAAAGTCGGCAGAAAGGCATTTCAAGGCAGTTTCTAAGGCTTTTTGTTGGATTTCTTTACTGACAAATTTTGTACTAAATTGCTCATCACCACGGACTTTATATTGATAATCCATTGAACCAATTAACTTGACAACCGCCTCCACTTGATAACGATGAAGGTTATAAATTGGCACTAAGGCATCTTCCAAAAACGCCATCGGAACACCCGTGCGAATGGTTTTTTCGCCAAAGTTTTTCAAGGCTTTCTCTCTA
Source organism: Cytophagales bacterium (assembly GCA_043760595.1). GTDB lineage: Bacteria > Bacteroidota > Bacteroidia > Cytophagales > Spirosomataceae > Arcicella. The sequence continues at coordinate 38 of JAYUOX010000317.1, read as the reverse complement.
ATTTTCAACAGATTATCCAATTCTTCCACTGGATTTTT
>JAYUOX010000316.1:0-10000 GCA_043760595.1 Cytophagales bacterium | reverse complement strand
ATTTATTTTGCCCAAGGAGATTATAAATTAGACCAAAATTCGGAAAAGCAATTAGTAGCATTGAGCCATTTTCTTGAAACCAAAACACAAGCAAAAATTCAAATCAGGGGATTTACGGATGATACTGGCAGAATAAAAGACAACAAAATTTTGTCGGAATTAAGGGCAATGATTATCCGAAATAGACTCATGCAAGAAGGCGTTACCGAAGAAAGAATTATCACGCTTGGCTTAGGCAAAGATGCCCCCGTCTCAGCAAACGATACCGAAGAAAATAAATCAAAAAACAGACGTGCAGAAATACAAATCATCAATTATGAATAAAACACTACTACTAATTTTATGTCTTTCAAACTTTATCTCAATCGCTCAAAAACCACTCACAAAAAAAGAGACCGATGAGATAAGATACAACGCTCGCAGGAAGGTAGAGAAAGACCTTCCAGAATTATTGAACACCCTTAATTTAAGCGATATAGGCGATTTTGAACGTAAAACGCTGATTCTCAATAGTTATTTGCCAAGTCCAACCCAAGTATTTTATTCAGATGGCGTGGTGATTGAGGACGACCTAAAACCTGATTTATCCCTCAAAGACCCGCCTGTTGATGCTTCGGTTGATAAATATTTGAATAATCTGGATTTGTTTTATGCTAAGTCTGATACTGTTACGATTAAAATTGAGAATGTAGTGGTCAGTCCCGTGAAGGAAAGTAAGGACAAAATAACCGTTCAGGTGTATTTTACTTCTATTTTTAAAGGAAGCCACAAAACTATTAAAACGCCTTACGTTCCTCAGTTGAGAATTGCTGAATTAAATGTTGAGAAAAATGAAAAACAATGGTCGGTTCTTATTTCCAGTATCAGATTTAATCGTGGAGAAGCACTACCAGACGTAAATAAAGTTGAAGATGAAAACTATAAAAGAGAACAATTACTCAAAGAGTTAGAACAAAAGCGAGACCAAGAAATTATCGCTAAATTGGCTCTTGCCAAAAAATTAGAAGAAGAATCAAAACGCCAACTCCCTAAACCAGAAACAATTATTCAAAATAAAGCCGTTGAAATAAAGCCTAATCAAACGATTTATAAGATGTTAGACAATAAATTCTCCTTCGTAAAATGTGCGGATAACAACGTTATCGTTGGACTTTTGGGAAATAAAGGAGACAATAGTAGAGTAGTTTTAGGGTTTTTTAACGTAAAAGAAGGCGAAAATGATTTCTATGAGTCTGAATTTGAGGTAATTGTACCCCGAGATTTTCACAGTTATTTTATCGAACCCGACAAAGACCAAATATTTGTAACCTCCCAAAATCCGTTTGTATTTATGAATAAAACATTCAGTAGTTCGGGTTTGACTTTTAGAGTACTTACTGCCGAAGGAAAGAGTATTGACTACATCATTCCAAAAATCACAGGTAGATGTCTTTCAGCGAATGGTTCTGAATAACAAGGAAAAAGGCTTCTGAAATCTTCCAGAAGCCCTTAAACCAATTATATCTATCAAAATTCATTCTCCAACATTTCATCATTATCAATCTGCACATCGCCAAAAATGACCTCCGCAGGATTGATGGACGGAGTCTTGAAAATTATTGTTCCTACTACACCTGAGGTTTTTTACAAACCCTTCAAATTACTTCCTCTTAAACCAAACCTTCTTCCCTTTATTCGCCTCATTGGGTTTGGCGGCTCCTCTATTTTGATGCTGATTTTGCGGTGGTTTTGGCACATCCACGACGGGCTGTGTACTCATCGGATAATCGTGATTTTCGATTACTGGAATCTTTTTGCCAATCAGTTTTTGAATGTCTTTCAAATACGGTATTTCCTCGGTTTCACAGAACGAAAAAGCCGTTCCATTTGCTCCTGCCCGACCTGTACGCCCTATTCGGTGTACGTAAGTTTCGGGAATATTAGGCATTTCAAAATTAATAACATACGCCAAATCATCCACATCAATCCCTCTGGCGGCAATATCCGTAGCCACTAAAACACGAGTAGTTTTTGCCTTAAAATTCTCCAAAGCCCGCTGACGAGCATTCTGAGCCTTATTTCCGTGAATTGCCTCGGCTTTAATATTGCTTTTCAGTAAAACCTTCACCACTTTGTCCGCACCGTGTTTGGTACGAGTAAAAACCAAAGCCGTTTCAATAGCTTTATCCTGCAAAATATCCAAAAGCAAAGCATTTTTGCTATTTTTATCCACAAAATAAAGAGCCTGCTTGATGGTATCAGCCGTGGTTGAAGCGGGTGTAACTTCCACTTTCTGAGGCTTATATAAAATACTATCCGATAATTTTTGAATTTCAGGAGGCATCGTTGCCGAGAAAAAAAGGGACTGACGGCGTTCGGGAAGAATGGCAAGTACCTTTTTAATATCATGCACAAAACCCATGTCCAACATACGGTCAGCTTCGTCCAAAACGAATAATTGAATATCTTTTAGTGAAATAAATCTTTGGTTGATTAAATCTAATAATCTGCCAGGCGTTGCTACTAAAATATCTACGCCATTTTGTAGAGCATCCGTCTGTCTACCTTGTTTCACACCCCCAAAAATAACGGTATGGGTAAGTCCAGTATATTTTCCGTAAGATTGAAAACTATCATCAATTTGTATGGCTAATTCTCTGGTAGGCGTGATAATGAGGGCTTTTATCGAACGTTTGCCTTTATGAAAAGTATGATTTTTGTGTAATAATTGAAGAATGGGAATGGCAAAAGCTGCCGTCTTCCCTGTACCCGTTTGAGCCACGCCCAAGAGGTCTGTACCCTGTAAAATAATCGGAATAGCCTGAGCTTGAATAGGCGTTGGCACGGTGTAACCCTCCGCCGTCAAGGCTTTTTGGATGGGTTCAATGAGGTTTAAAGATTCAAATGACATATTGTAAGGATTAACACAATCATAGGGACGTATAATTGTTGTACAATTACAAATTTACGGAATTAATAAGGGAAAAACGATTTTGTAAGATTTTGAGCTTATTTGACTCAAAAAGAAGTGTTTTCTGAGCTGAGTAGAAAATAATTAGCTCATGGGCATACATTGTATGTAAGTATTTGGTTTTTAGTTATTTACAACATAAATTACTGTTTACTAATCACTACTCAGAAATACCCTTATACCAAAAGCAATGAGTTTAAACGGCTTCATAATAAGGGAAAAACCAACCTTAATTGTCTTCATTAAAACTAAACAAAAAACACCATGAAACTACGTTATTTTATTGCCACTTTTCTTTTTCTGTTAATCCAAAATGGATTTTCTCAGAATATTTTTACTAAAATCCCAACGCCCACACACAGGCACGAAGTGGATATTTTCTTTACCCATGAATTACCCATCAAAGAACCCCATTATAGAACGACCATGATAGAAGTCGAAGGGGGAAATAGCTATAATGGTTTAATCTTGAAACTTAAAGAAAAAGCACAATTGATGGGGGCAGATGGTGTTATTATTATTCAAAAAGATGTTGATTATCTGGCAGGAATTGGTGTGAAATATAGTAAAAATAACAGTCAAATATTTGATACCCTGAACGTTATAAAAAAGATAAGCATAATTCCTATTGACAGTAAAACCATTAGTGGCGATGTACTTTTTGAAATTGACGGTAAGTTGAAAGAGGGACAACAAAACGGACTGATTGGGTATTTTATCGAAAATATATTTAGTTATGACTTTAAGTTTTTGATGGAGGACAAATCTCCCAGATGGAAAGAATCTACGGACTTTTATGGAAGATTAGGAGAAAGAAAACTGTATGGAACCATCTCTGAATATGGCTACCCAACTGATAAACAAAAGGTTGTGAGATTTAACTATGATGATAAAAATGGAAAATTAATGACCCTCACCATCAACGATAAAGAGGACAACGGAACGGAGGAGTGGCGGAAGGAGAAATTAGTTCCAATTTATGATGAAAAAGGAAGTTTGACCGAACTAAAAGTGTATTGGAAAGATATACTGGTCAGACATCAGAAGTTATTTTATGATGTAAAAAAGCGAATTGTTATGGCAGATTGGTCAAGGTTTGAGAAGGGAATTCAAGTACCGTTTTTGAGAGTAGAATACAAATATTATCAAATAGAAGATTTACCGAAGTAAATTTCCCCTTGCGTAAAACCCATAAGTTTCAGAACTTTGTAGAAACATAAACTATCATAAAATTATGCTTCAACGAATTCAAACTTTATTATTAACCATCGTGGCGATTGCGATGTTGGCAACCACGGCTTTACCAATGTGGGAGAAAAGTAGTGCCACTTTAAATGAAAAAATTACGCTTACTTCTTATGCTTTGGAAACATTCAAAAGTTCCGTTTCTGTGAGTAGTGCAAACACGATGGTCATCGTAATTTTAGCCTTAATTTCGACTTGTATTGCGGCTTTTTCAATTACTCAATACAAGAAAAGAATGCTTCAAATGACCTTAGGATTGATAAATTCTATTTTAATTGCCACTATTTTAGGATATACTTTTTACCAAGTTTTTCAAGTAGGAATCCCAACGTTTGAACCCGAAAATCAAGGGTCGTATGGAACAGGATTCTTTGCCACGGTCTTGGCAATGTTATGCAATATGATTGCTAACCGTTTTATCAGAAGAGACGAAATGCTGGTAAAGTCTGCGGATAGAATGAGGTAGAGGAGATAGGAAACAAGGAGAAAGGGAGGAATGAAAATAGCAAGAATAATCTTCCTCGGTTTCCCTTTCTCCGTTTCCCCCTTCCTCCTAAATGAGTCCTTCCTTCAACAAATCGTGCAAATGTACAAATCCCAGAGGTCTATTATCTTGAACCACAACGAGTTGTGTGATATTTTTTTCTTGCATAATCTGTAATGCTTCCACGGCATAATCATCGGGTGAAACCGCTTTTGGATTAATCGTCATAATATCTTTGGCGGTTAAACCCGTAAAACTATCGTACTGATTCAACATCCTTCTTACGTCTCCGTCCGTAATTATTCCTGCCAATTCTTGATTTTCCTTCAAAACCGCCGTTGCACCTAACCGTTTGGAACTGATTTCGATGATGACTTCTTTCACGGTTGAATTTTCGTTTACCGTTGGCAATTCGTGATTTGGGTAAATATCCGAAACCCTCAAATACAGTTTTTTGCCCAACGATCCGCCAGGATGGTACTTGGCAAAGTCCTTGCTATTGAATCCACGGCACTCAATCAGGCACACTGCCAGAGCATCTCCCAAAGCTAAGGCAACTGTGGTGCTAATGGTTGGGGCAAGATTCAATGAATCTGCCTCTCGTTCGGCGAGGGCATGGAGAATAAAATCAGCATTTTTTCCTAAATAAGAACTTGGATTTGAAACCATTGCAATTAACTTTGTTCCAGTCCGCTTGATGAGAGGTACTAAAACTTTGATTTCGGGCGTATCACCTGACCTCGAAATGCACATCACATTATCGTCCTGTTGAATCATTCCCAAATCACCGTGAATGGCATCGGCAGCGTGCATGAAAAGTGAGGGTGTTCCCGTAGAATTGAGCGTAGCCACTATCTTTTGAGCAATTATTGCCGATTTCCCAATACCCGTAATCACGAGCCGTCCAGACGAGCTAAGTAGGTGATTTACACAGGATTCAAATTCAGAATCAATCAACGGAACAATTTTTAGGATGGAATTTGCTTCATCTTCTAAAACTTTTTTTGCAGTTGATTGAATATTTTTTATTAATTTCAATGTACGAAGTATTTTTGATTGACTGATTTAAGGGTAAAATTACGATTAAAAAAGCTAAAATTTAGAATGTACTTCGCAAAGCAAAAATGCAGTTTGTAGATATAAAAAATGACATCGCTTTCCGTAAAATATTCGGAAATGAAAAGAAGAAAGTTATTCTGATTTCCTTCCTGAACGCTATTATGCAATTGGAAGGGGAAAATAGAATTGCAGATGTTAGCATTGCCAATCCTTATCAATCACCCATATTGCCAAATTTCAAGGCTACTATTCTTGATGTAAGGGCAATGGATTCAAAAGGCAATACTTTCATTGTTGAAATGCAAGTAGCCGATGTGGATGGAATGGATAAAAGGCTGCTTTATTATACCAGTAAAGAATACAGCCAACAGATTGAAAGTGGAGAAAAATATACAGACCTAAATCCAGTCATTTTCATCGGTATTTTTGATTTTGATTTTTCTCAGGGTGATTATCTTTCTAACCACGCTATCTGCAATGTCAAAACGGGTGAACGAGTAATCAAGGATATGGATTTTTACTTTATTGAGTTACCTAAATTCAAAAAACAACTTCATGAATTAACCAATGTAACTGATAAGTGGATTTACTTCATCAAAGAGGCTGAAAACTTAGCCGTTATTCCAGATGATATTGAAGACAACGGACTACAAGAAGCCTATTTGTACGCTAACAAAAATACATGGTCGATGGAAGAATTGAGAGCTTACGACTATCAAGCCATGCGTGAACAGGATGAAAGGGGAAGAATGTCAAAAGCGTTAAGAGTTGCTCTTAAAGATGCTCTTAAAGAATCAAATGTAGCAACAGCCAAAAGTTTAAAAGAATCAGGTATTGATATAAGTGTTATTATGAAAGCCACAGGCTTAACCGAAACAGAGATTAACGAATTATAATCCATAATAATCAACCACCAAATAACAATCAAAAACCTCAATTAGAATTAAAATATGAGTGTTACACAAGAAACCGCCGATATGTTAAGAGAAAAACTGAAAGAGACTTTCGGTTTTTCACAGTTCCGTGGTGAACAAGAAGCTATTATCCAAAACACCCTCATGGGTGAAAACACCTTCGTAATCATGCCCACGGGGGCAGGAAAATCACTTTGCTATCAAATGCCCGCCATTGCGATGGAAGGCACTGCCATCGTGATTTCGCCTTTGATTGCCTTGATGAAAAATCAAGTTGATCAAATGAATGCCTTTGGTATCAATGCCCAATTTCTGAATTCATCTCTGAATCGGGCGGAAATGACCAAAGTCAAAAGTGCAGTTATCAAAGGCGAAGTGAAACTCCTTTATATCGCCCCTGAATCCCTCACGAAGGAATCCAATCTCAACTTTTTGAAAGAAGCTAAAATCTCTTTCGTGGCGATTGACGAAGCCCACTGTATTTCGGAATGGGGACATGATTTCCGTCCTGAATACCGCAGAATCAGAAGCATCGTGGAAAGTATGAACAAAAACTTGCCAATTATTGCTCTCACGGCAACGGCAACGCCCAAAGTTCAACAGGATATTCAGAAAAACTTGAACCTTGACGATGCAAAATTGTTCAAATCTTCGTTTAATCGTAAGAATCTTTACTACGAAATCCGTGCGAAACGGGATGATATTGATAAACAGATTATTAAGTATATCAAAACCAATCACGGTAAGTCTGGTATCATCTATTGTCTAAGTCGCAAGAAGGTTGAGGAAATTGCTAACTTGTTGGTAGTCAATGGCATAAAAGCCCTTCCGTATCACGCAGGACTTGACGGAGACATCAGAATGGCGAATCAAGAAGCATTTTTGAACGAAGAAACCGAGGTAATGGTTGCCACAATCGCCTTCGGAATGGGTATTGATAAACCCGATGTTCGTTTCGTGATTCACTACGATGCCCCCAAATCTTTGGAAGGATATTACCAAGAAACGGGTCGTGCGGGGCGTGATGGTTTGGAAGGAACGTGTATCATGTTTTATGCCAAAGAAGACATCACCAAACTTGATAAATTCAACAAAGATAAGTCAAGTATTGAGCGAGATACTGCCCGAATGTTATTGCATGAAATGACGCATTATTCCAATTTGGGAACGTGTCGCCGTCGTCAATTGATGAATTATTTTGGTGAATACATGGACAAAGACTGCGGTTTTTGTGATAATTGTAATAAACCAACGCCCAAATATAAGGCAGAAGAAGCCATAGTTTTAGCCCTCCAGACCGTAGAATTAACGGGTGAAAGCTATGATGCTCAACACATTGCGGATATTTTGATGGGTTATAAAAGTCAGCACGTAGGTACTGCCGACCATCAAGGAATCGTCACTTTCGGAAAAGCCAAAGATTTTTTCAAATTAGCCTCCGAAGAAGACGATGAAGACGATGATGATGACGATGATGACGATGTAGAATTTTCGGATGAAGAAGATGAGGACGGGAATCCAATTCCGAAGAAAAAAGCTCCCAAAGCTAAGAAAGCAGCTAAATCGAAAAGTAGAAAAAATGCCGAACCTGAGCCAATCGAACAATGCGTTTCGATGGTGCGTCAGATTGCGGTAATGGGTTATTTGGAGAAAGATGTTGAAAATTATGGAGTATTGAAATTATCGGAAAAAGGTCGGAATTATATGAAAGACTCTTATCCAGTAACCCTTTCAAAAGACCATGATTATGACAACGAAAAAATAATTGAAGACGAAGAAAAAGAGGCAGCAAGCGGAGGTTCACACGATGTAGCTTTGTTTGAATTGTTGAAAAACCTTCGTAAAAAACTTGCTAAGGAGAAAAACCTGCCGCCTTATGTAATTTTCCAAGACCCATCTCTGGAAGAAATGGCAACCACCTACCCAACCACCAAAGACGATATGGCAAATATCAACGGTGTGGGCATGGGAAAAGTGGTAAAATTTGGTCGTCAGTTTATTGATTTAATCAAAAAATACGTTGAAGATAATGAGATAGAAACGGCTTCGGAAGTTGTGGTAAAGTCGGCGGTTAATAAGTCAAAAATCAAGATTCATATTATCCAACAGGTTGATAGAAAAATTGATTTGGACATCATCGCCGAACAAAAAGAGTTGGGCATGGGAGATTTAATCGAAGAAATCGAGCATATCTGTTATTCAGGAACAAAATTGAATTTGGATTATTACATCAACCAAGTCATCGAACCCGATAAGCAAGAAGAAATCTTTGAATATTTCATGGATTCCGACACCGACAGCATCGCAATTGCGATGGATAAATGTGATATTGAAGACATTACCGAAGAGGAATTGAGATTGATGAGGATTAAGTTTTTGAGTGAAGTGGCGAATTAAATATTGGCTATCAGCTTTCGGCTGTTGGCTATCAGCTTTAAAAATCATTCTTTGGGATATTTTAATTAAAGCTGAATGTTGAAAGCCGATTGCCGAAAGCCGACAGCTAAATTATAATAAATGAATACACTAATTTTAGGTTCGGGTGGACGTGAACACGCCTTTGCATGGAGAATTGCCCAAAGCCCCCTTTGTGATAAATTATTTGTTGCCCCAGGAAACGCTGGTACGGCTGCGATTGCTACAAATTTATCAATCGGATATAATGATTTTGAGAAAATTGCGGAAGCCGTTATTTCAAACGAAATAGAACTCGTCATCGTAGGTCCAGAAGAGCCTTTGGTGAAAGGAATCCGTGATTATTTTCAGTCGAGAGAAGATTTGAAAGATATTTTGATGGTTGGTCCTGACTCAAAAGGAGCGATGTTGGAAGGTTCAAAAGATTTTTCTAAGAATTTCATGGTAAAATATGGTATTCCAACGGCAAAATCTGAAACTTTTACGAAAGATACTTTACGAAATGGTTTGGATTATCTTGAAACGCAAAAACTCCCCATCGTACTAAAAGCCGATGGACTTGCCGCTGGAAAGGGTGTAATCATTGCCCTGACCTTAGATGAAGCCAAAGAATCCTTGACGGAAATGTTGGTAGATGCCAAATTTGGCGATGCCAGCAGCAAAGTGGTCATTGAGGAATTTTTAACGGGGATTGAACTATCTGTTTTCGTTTTAACTGATGGAAAATCCTACAAAATTCTACCCGAAGCCAAAGATTATAAACGCATTGGTGAAGGAGATACTGGTTTGAACACGGGCGGAATGGGAGCGGTTTCTCCCGTGCCATTTGCCAATGAAAAATTCATGCAAGTGGTTGAAAATGAAATCGTTATTCCAACCATTGAGGGCTTGAAGAAAGAAGGAATTGATTATAACGGCTTCATATTTATTGGT
>JAYUOX010000315.1:0-3492 GCA_043760595.1 Cytophagales bacterium | reverse complement strand
AGTGATAAAGCAGAACCAGGAGATATTACAACGGTAAAAACTAAATATAATACCGCTCCCACCTACAAGCTCAATCGTTGTGGGATGCCCGTAAAATCGACTACGGCGAGTTGTGAGGTGGATCAAAGCATTGAGTATGGAGGAACGGTAAACTTTCCGAACCCTCCAAAAGCCACCATGTTGTACTTTAATTCCTACGAAATTATTGTTACGGGTGGCAATGCGGCAAAGGGAGAAGGTTTAATGTTTTTCCCCTATCTGATGAAACGGATTCCCGTGGAGTGGGAAAACATTACTATTAGAAAAGGGGAAGACCCCGAAGATCCGTTCATGTCAGATTTTGGATGTATCGTAGGAAAAGGGGATAAAATCCAAGTGCAAGGCTCGGATGCGAGTGTGTTATCGGATGATTTGGATAAGCAATTTACAGCTTTGGCGGCATGGTTAAATGATCCTGGGAGTTTTACGGGAACGTTTGGAGAGGCAATTGAATTGATGAAGAAGTTAGCCGAAAAGCTTTCAACTGGAAAAACCATAGACCCTGCCGATTTAAAAGAGTTCAAAAGTGCTTGTAAGGCAGTCAATAAAGGTACAGATCAGTGGATTAGTCAAATCAAATCAATTGTTGGGTCGAATCCATCCAAAGAAACTACTGAACTTTTAGCTTCAATTTCAAGTGCAAAATCACAAGTTCTTGAAATGTTGGATTGCGGAAATGCAAATGCAACACCACCAACGCCTAAAAAGGGACCTTCATGGGATGATAATTTTCTCTTGGCAGAATGTGATTATGAAAAAGCAAAATCAAGTGCTGGCGAATTAACCAAGCAATCTGATAACAGTAAAGGAATTTTTACCCCACCACCAACTGATAAATTAACTTGTTTGGTAAAATTGTCCGATTTAAAAAAGCAATTTAATGTAACCATCTCAACTTTTATCTGTCCAGACGGGGGACTAATAAATTTAGACGATGCCGACGAAATAAAATTCTATGCTTATGATAAAGGTTTATACCCTAATGGCTCAATCTTAGGTGTAAAGAAAGGTACAAAAAATTATGTTGCTCGAATATTGAAAACTGGGTCTGTCCAAAGTTTTACTGGTTTTGTTGATTGGGATATTTGGAAAACACAAAAGAGTTATCCACCAGATCCAACTTTTCATTCAACCGCCCCTGAACTCAATAAAAATTTGAGTGTTTGGGCAATTGAATTGAGTGAAAGTGAAGAAGTTAGAAGTATCGGAAAAGCAGATTATAGTACGGATTATTATAAACAAGGAGAGGTTTCGCTTGGAGGAAGAAATAGGTTAAATTATGGAATGGACAGAGCTGTCTCTTCCTGTAATTTCAAGAGTAATTCAACGGATGCACCTGCAATGGAAGGGTATTCTTCACAGTCTGGATTGGATGATTTAACGAAGAAACTTAAAAAATACGGAGGATTAGGGGATGTTATTTTTAAAATTACGGATAAAGACGGTAAAGTTTCTTACGTTACCAAAGACAAGCAATACAAACCAAACGAAGGCACTCCAACGGGAACGAATGGAAGTGGTAAAACTACGTTTGAAATCACAGAAGATGCCAATGGTAAGGTTGATGTAAAAGGTAAATTCAAGGCTGACCCAGGTTGTCCAAAATGTGCAGGAGAAGCTGAAAAAGCCCTAAATGCTGCCCTTGCTGAAATGGCAACTAAACACGGGGGAAAAATTGACCCTAAAAAGAATGTTATTGAGCCGAGCGATTTTAATGTCAATGCTGGTCTCGCTTATAATTCGATGTCTTTGGCAGAGGCTTTATCGGCAATGGCAAAGGGATATAATGATTTAGTTTCAAAATCCAAAGTACCAGAAGCTGTATGGATACCCGATACAGAATTGAAGGGTGATGACCAAGATTTTCCAGTTAGAGATAATTGGGGATTAATTGCAGGGGGAATTGACGGAGCTGTCAATGAGTTTTCAGATAAAGCCCAACTTGTTGGGATGATTCTTACGGTTGTTTCCAATCCCAAAGAAACGGCAAAAAATGTAGCTAAGTTTGCTAAAAATACTTTTACTGATTGGGATAAGAGTAAAGCTTTGGCAGGAACTATGGTCGAGGGAATGGTTGGTATTAATAAGAGCGATTTTGAGGAAGGGAAAAAGCCAGTTTACAAAGGTCATGGCACAGGGTTTATTGCAGGCACTCTATCTGCACAGGCGGCGATGGGTGGTATTGCTTTGTTAGCTATTTTACAAAATGCCCCTGATCAATTAGATAATTTGGCTACCAGAGTTGCTAAGTTACTGGGAAAATTCAAAGAAAAGTTAAAGTCTTTAAATTGGAGCGATGCGGATATTGAAGATTTTATTAAGAAGGTAGAAAATAATGAAAAATTTTTAGATAAATTTGATAATTTAGGAACTAAAACAGATGATTTTTGTAAAGAAGTAAAAGATAGTGATGTTTTTAGAAACCGTGCTATTGATAACCCTGATTATATTCGGGCTTTTAAAGAATATGACCCAAATGTAGTTTATTCGATTAATGGAAATCGTCCAAGAAGTTCGGGGGGGGGGACTATTACTACACCAGGTGGTAACGTTGTAATTGATGGTAATGGTTTTCCTGATTTTAAACCATACGTTTTAAATAACCCAACAGGAGGCAAATATGCTTTTAAAATGGACGTGAAAGGGAATAGAACTACCGATTTTACAAATGCAGATAGGTTAGCAGGTTTTACGTCATCAAATCCTCGTCCATCTGATCATGTATGGCATCATCATCAAGACGGACAAACTATGATGTTGGTTAGGAGAGATGTACACGATACCAACTTAGATGGTGTTGCTCATACAGGAGGTGTTGCTGTTATAGGTCATAATAAAAATAACCCAAGTAATACATTATATTTTCCTTCTCCGTATTAGATAAAACTATGAAAGTCGAACAAATTATTATTCCTAATAACCAATTATCCCAATTAGAGGTAACACAATTAGTTAATGAACTAAATATAAAATTACCAATAGAATATCAAAAATTTCTGATAGACTATAATGGTGGTAAAGTAAGTTACCCTAATATTATAGTAAAGATGCAAATTGGTGATTTTGAAACAGAATTTTATTTAGAGAAATTTTTAAATATACAGGAATTTAAAAATGTATTTGAAATATTTTATAAAAAGAATAAAATAGGTATTCAAGATTTTGTAGATATGAAATTAGTAGTAATTGGAATTGATAATGGGGGTGATAATATTTGTATATGTTTATCTGAACAAAATTGGGGGAATATATTTCATTGGGGAGGTGATTTTGGAGCAATTAAAATTGCTGAAAATTTAGAGTCTTTCTTTGATTCCCTTGAAAGAGATGAAACTAAAATTTAATCTGGAACTATCTACAATTTGACGCAAGATTAAAATTAACCGCTGACAGGGCAAAAAAGCCGCTGTCAGGGTTCGGCAAAAACCCTGACAGCGGGTTTTTTGCCCTGTC
>JAYUOX010000314.1:0-3503 GCA_043760595.1 Cytophagales bacterium | reverse complement strand
AGAGGTAATCATATTTTTGAGATTTGTATTCGATTTTATTGTTGTATTCAAAAGTTGCTGTTTTGATTAATTTATCCGATTTTCCATAAAATTCAGCTTGTAAACCAAAGCTCTCCTTCTTGCTTATCCAATATTTTACCTTCGGATAAGTGATTAAATTATCTTTGGCTTTGAGTTCCAAAATCCAACAATTAGTGTTGTTATACGTTCCATTTTCTACGGATTCTATCGTATAATCTTTGGCATAATTGGCGGCGGCAACATCGGCATTAGCTGCACTTCCCGAAAGCCTTTGTCGGCTCGAAATGGGAACTGGATTGGTTAAGCCCTGCTTGATAAACCACATACTATTATCACGAATTAATAACTTTTGCCCTTCAAATTTTTTAGGTCCTATGAACGAAATCAATGAATAGAAATGGTTGTCGTTGGCAGAGCCTTCTACGGATAAGGTAAGGTCGTTTTTCAATTGTCCCTGTTCAATATTTTGAACCTTTACGTTCCATTCAACTCCTTCGCTACCACCACGATAGAAGTCTGATTTTTTCAGAGCTTTAACAACTTCTTGGTCTTGCGAGAAAAGAAAATTGGAAGCTAACAAGCTGATAATGAGCGATATTGATAGTTTTTTCATTGGGAGTCTTTGTTTTTGAGGTTAATTAAAATACTAAAAACTAAACAGAATTTTACGGAAGCCTTCGGTGAAACCGAAGGCTTCCGTAATTCCGTACAAATGTGTTGTTTCGCTAAAACCCACCACCTAAAACCTAATAAATCCATAAGCCCAACACCGAAGCAATAAGCCCAAAAGTAAAGGTTGCCATTGCTCTTCTCATATAATTTTCATACAATTTATGGGCTTCTTTATGAGTGGCTAATTGGAGTTTGGGCCACGTAGAAAACGTGCCATACATGGTAAATCCAGTCATAAAAGTGAGTGCCAAAACCTTTCCACTTAACATCATTATTTCTCTCGGCGTTTGGGGTGGATGCAGTAGCACTAAACCAATTCCCGAAGACCAAATAAGAAATATACCGCTGTAAACGCTATAAAACACACGACTCCCTTGCCCAACGATAAACCTAAACGGAAACTCGTTTTCTTTGACCGTTTTTTTGGCAGAGGGCCAATCTATGAAAGTACCCATAAAAACAGCACCCACCCACACGATGGTCGCAATGAGATGAATATTTAAAAGCACAATCTTTAACATGATTAGTATTGTTAAAATGTTAATTTTGACATTTAATTGGGTAATCATTATAATTCAAACGACGCTTTATTTTGGCATAAGTTGTTTATCGTCAACAGATTAACACCTAACCCCCAACACCTAACCCCTGTTTATAATCCCGTTTTTTGATGGCATCCGTAACAAGTATATGGTTTTTTGAAAGCCTTGGAATCTATAAATGATTCTAAATCAATCGTTCCTTTTGCCGTTTTTCTATTAAGATTGTGCTTGACCAAAGCGGCTTTTAAATCTTGAACCTTTCGTACTCTTTCAAAAAAGGTTTCTTTATAATCCCAGGCTTCCAAAATGCTTCTTTTGTCGTTAAGAATATAATTGGATGCTCTATCCAATGACGTTAAATATCTGTTTATTTCCGAAAGGTCATCATCCGAAATTGTACTATTTTTCTGAATTATCCAATCCACTTTTTTGAGATTAATGTCAAATCTGTACAGAGGTCCTAATATTTCGGGAAGCCTTCCTCCTAAATCTCTCAAAGCCCCAGGCACAAGCCTTGTATTCATATTAAACAAGGGAATATCCATACTGGGGTTCTTGAATGTATTGAGGCTATCTTTATAATTGGTGATGGTTGCCATCGTCATCAGGATGTTCCAAACCCCCAAATCTTCATAATCTAACAGATAGGTACTGGTATAATTCATCAAAGAATCATGGGCAATTGGGTTATTAAAATTGTTTTTATTCTTCACCCTTTCTTGAACCTGTCTGACTGCCAAATAAAATCCGTATGCTTTGTCATTAAAACCTATGAGATAAGTAGATTTATGTGAAACATATTTGGCTCTTTCCATCATGGCTTCCAACTCTTTTTGTTCGAAATCAAAAGAAGTAGAGGGTAATTTTGAGTATAATCCCAATGAGCGGTTGCCGTTTATTTCTTTAAAACTCAAATCTTTATCAGAGTACGTTCCGCCAATGGCTAATAGATAAAAAGAATAGTACATTCCTGCCAACTGAAAGTTCTCCAAATCAATTGGACTCGTAAATTTTCCTACTAAATGGTCTTGTTCCAATTTATGATAGGTCTTCTCAAAATTTTCAATAAATTGAGGCGTTGATGACCTGATTTCTTTTGAATCGAAGTTCAAATTATCAAAGTAAACGGGTCTTATATCTCTCAGAAATGACTGGACTTCTTCCGTTTTTTTGACTTCAACATCTGGTTCTTTACAGGAAATATTGATTAAAAATAGGACTCCAATGAAAGTCCAAAATTTTAGTTTTTTCATCGTTTTAAGTTGTTTAGAGGAAAGTTATTAGCGTCCATAGAACCTCACCCCCAACCCCTCTCCAAAAGAGAGGGGAGTATTCGTCCATTTTCTTCTCCCCTCTCTTTTGGAGAGGGGTCGGGGGTGAGGTTCTACGACGTAGATTTTATAAGTCTAATTTTTGCATATCCTAAAATTACCCACCAGCTCTCGATAATAGCAACGCCACAGTATCTCCATTATTAATCTTGGTGTTTATTCCATCCAAAGATTCGATGTTTTTACTTCCTACATAGAGGTTAATATACGGTCTCACTCGACCATCTGATTCAAAGATTCGTTCTCTGATATCTCCATAAATTTCATCGAGCGTATTAACGAAATCATTTATCTTGTTTCCCTCAAATTCGAGGTTGTCGATATAACTGATATATTGCCCAAACTGGTTGGGGAATTTGATTTTTACCTGAGTCTTTTCCATAGTTTTAATTGGTAATTATAAGTTAAACAATATTTTATTTTTAATTAAGTATCTCATTATCAATTGATTAAAATGAAAATCGTTCTCCTGTAAGTATTTGTTAGAAATAGATTTTCTGAATAATAACCAGTAGTCCCACTAACCACTAACCCCTAAAACCTAACCCCTATTTAATGAATCTACGATTTGTTGATTGGCAATTTTTCTTGATACTAAAAGAGCCGAAACCGTTGCTACGATTGAAAATAATGCGAATACAAACATTAAGTTTTTGATTTTAAGTATCAGCACCAACGGCACCGCCACGGAGGCTACGGGTGGAATAAAAGAGATTCCCATAGCTTGTAAAAGCCCCGTGATTGCCAACAGAATAGGAATTGCTAACAAACAACCCATGATTCCCATAATCAATCCCTCGACACAAAACAGTTTAATGACTTGACTCCGAAGCATCCCGATGGCTCGCATTGTGCCGATTTCTTTGGTTCGTTCAGATACCACCATTTGCATCGTATTGAGTACCGTCAAGAGTACAATAACTGAAATAATGATGGT
>JAYUOX010000313.1:0-10071 GCA_043760595.1 Cytophagales bacterium | reverse complement strand
CAAATTTCTTTGAACCCGTTACGTTACAACGCTCACCAATATTTACGTATCTACTTTCTTCGGTAATATTTAACGGTTCAAGTCCTGATAATTTTTGAACAGGCTCAAACGTTGGAATCACCCTTGGTTTGTATTTTGAGGCTATTTTTGCGATTTCGTGTATGTGAGCTGGCGTTGTTCCGCAACATCCACCGATAATATTCATAAAGCCACTTTGTAAGAATTCCTCCACAATTACCGCCATTTCTGAGGGCGTTTGGTCGTATTCACCCATTTCGTTTGGCAAACCTGCGTTGGGATGAGCCGATACTAAAAAAGGAGATTCTTTGGCTAAAATCTGAACGTAAGGACGCATCAAATCCGCTCCCAAAGCACAGTTTAAGCCTACTGACAATAAATCCAAATGAGAAACAGAAGTCAAAAACGCTTCGGTAGTTTGCCCAGAAAGGGTACGACCAGAGGCATCCGTGATTGTTCCTGAAACCATTATTGGGATGTTTGGTTTTCGGTTTTCGATGTTCGGTTCTCGATGTTCGTTGTCAGTAGAACGAAGCGGAACGCCGCCCGCATCAAACATCGAATTACGAACACCGAACCGTGGTATTGAATTACTTTTTAATGGTCTTATTGTTCCGTTATTTCTATCCGTTTGGTATAAATCTATGGCGAAAAGGGCAGCCTTTGCGTTTAGCGTATCAAAAATAGTTTCTACTAATAATAAATCCGCTCCACCGTCCATCAAACCTTGAATTTGCTCGTAGTAAGCATCCACCAATTCATCAAATGTCACGGCACGAAAACCTGGGTCGTTCACATCGGGTGATAACGATAAAGTGCGATTCGTTGGTCCGATTGAACCTGTCACATAACGTGGTTTACTCGGGTCTTTTGCCGTGAATTCATCGGCAACTTCACGGGCAATTTTGGCAGATTCATAGTTCAATTCATAGACGTAATCCTCCATGTGATAATCCGCCATAGCGATGGAAGTACCTGAGAATGTGTTAGTTTCAGCAATATCCGCCCCAGCTTCAAAATATTTTGCGTGGATTTCTTTGATAACATCAGGACGAGTTATCGAGAGCATATCGTTATTGCCTTTCACTTCATGAGGAAAGTCCTTGAACTTTTCGCCACGATAATCAGCATCGGATAGTTTATATTCTTGAATTAACGAACCCATCGCTCCATCAAGCACAAGGATTCTGTCTTTTAATACGTCTTTTATGTTTGGTTTATTCATTTTCTTGTGAGGCTCAAAGTAGCAAAGGCACAGAGGCACAAAGTGTGAGTCCAGTTTATTTCAAGTGTTTTAAAATCTACTGTAGTGAAATAAATATTAGAGATTGATTTTCTTAGTAAAGTACAAATTTACTATTTATAAATCGTTGCTAATATTTTCTCAATAAAATCTATTACAAATTTATTAGTTTTGGATAAATAATTTACTTTATTTCAAATAATTGGATATATTTACTTTTATTATTCAAATATGTAGATATTATTAACTAAATAAACAAGGTATTTTTCCGAGAAACGATAAATTATCTATTGAAATTATGGCAATAAAAATGGATTCAACCGACAAAGAAATTCTTAGACATTTACAACAAGATGCTCTTTTAACAACCAAGGAATTAGCCTCTCGCCTGAACCTCTCACCAACGCCCGTTTATGAGCGTGTGAGGCGGTTAGAAAAAGATGGCGTTATCAAAAAATATGTGGCTTTGGTGGACAGAGAGAAGGTTGCGAAGGATTTGGTCGTCTTTTGTAGTATTCGTTTAAAAGAACACGCCCAAGAGGCAGGGGCAAAATTTGTGCATGAAATTGTGCGATTAGACGAAGTGCAAGAATGTTATAATATTTCTGGTGATTATGATTTTATGTTAAAAATAGTCGTTCACGATATGCGAGAGTATCAGGCTTTTTTGATGAATAAATTAGCTTCTTTGGAGAATATTGGTAGTACGCACTCAATTTTTGTGATGTCAGAAATTAAGCATGAGACGGGTTTTCTGGTGAGTTAAGGTAGAGACTTTGACAAAGTGAAAAACGTTGAAATTGTTGAAAAATTAAAAGGGAGCTGAGTTTATGACTTAGCTCCTTTTTTTGTGGATTAGGTATTGTATTAAAATAGGGTATTTTCAACAAAATGATAAATAAGCACACAAATCAATATTTCCACTTACAAATAGATAGCATTGCTATTTTTAACGTCTCTACATTTGAATAATATTTTTAAACACAGTTTTAAACAAAATTCTCAATTATGAAACAACTCAAAAAACCTCCCAACTGCTTTTGCGGAAAAATGTAAGTAAAGAAGCGTGACCCGAAAAGCTGTAATAGAGTAGGGAAAACTAAAAAAACAAAATTAAAAATTTATGAAAACTATCAATAAATTTCGATTGGGCATCATTGTTTTTGTTGCACTATTTGTTACAAGCTGTGAAAAAGATAATTTAGAGCTTGCCACTCCTGTTAGCGAGAACAAAGAAATGTCTGTAACAGAACCTGTAACGCTTACGTTTGATTACAAGTATAAGTACAAAGGACAGATTTATACAGAAAAAGAGTGGCAAGACAAGTATAAAAATGTAGAAACACCTTCATTTTCTATAATTGGTTTAAATGAAATGTTATATGTTTTTGACGAAATAGAAGAAGCAAACGTTTTTGAAAAGGAGGAATTGAAAAGTATAATGAGATTAGATTTAGAAAGAAAAAACAAAATTAGTCTTACCAAAAAAAATAGTAGAACTAATGCTGATAAGATTATTGCTACGGCATCCGTGAGTGGTTCCATAGCTTTTTATGAAAATATAAACTTGAGAAAGCCAATATATACAGTTTATTTTAATGAAGATGTAGAATTACGTCAAAATTGGTGGGGGCAGCAATATAAAGCCAATAATGTATTTCAATCAAATTTACGGCTCATGAACAAAAAAGTGTCTGGCTTCACTATGACTTTTACAAAGGGTGGTTCTTTACCTGGGCCAAGTTATGCTATCCCTCTAACCATGACTGCAACGGTAAACTCAGCACCAATACCCAAACCTTCAGGTACGACCAATTATTCCTATAGTAGAATTTTGTATAACGACCCTCCTTATGCTACTAAAAATACATTTACTGATTCAGATTTAACAGATAACCCTCTTATACCATTTCTTCCTGTTGTAGGAAATAATACATGGAATGACGCTGCTGAATCTTATAAAGTTGAATTTTGGTAAAGACTTAGCCTTAACAAAAGCTAATGTGTTTTTGATTAAAGATGTTGGTTAAATTCTAAATCTGGTCGTAGGTTTTCTCCTACGAACCTAAAACCACATAGAGCGTCCGCTCGTTTTTTGATTGATGTAATTGTGCTAATTTACAACACTATCATACCCACAAAACGAATGGATGCTCTACACAATTTTAGGACGTAATAAACCTATAACCAGTTTGGGGAATACTCCGTACCTATGGCTGGCTGGGTCTTCTGGCGGGAATGCTCAGTTCAGCCACCTTACGGTAGTATCACATATTGTGGTGATGAACGCACTAATTTTTCCAAAAAAGACGTTAAAATAATAATTGACGTCTTTTTTTAATTTACAATTTATTGATAATCAAACACTTGTGTTGCTTCCGCATGATGGTTGCGTAGAAGACTCCGCCCACGGAGATAAGAGTAAAATGAAACTCAAAACATCACTTGTGTAAGCGAGTATTGTTTTTGATAAAAAAACCTATCTTTGCCAAATGCAAAAAGGTATGAAGTATATCGTTTTATTAGGATTATGTTTTTTGAAAATCACTTTTGTTTTCTCGCAAAGCGGGTATCAAGAAAGTGTGGATAGTCTGTATACATTAATTAATCAGGAAGAGAATGTAGCTAAAAAAATTAGTCATTATCAAGAGCTTTGTAATATTTATGAAGAATATGATTTTCAACAATTTATTAAGTGCAATCAACAATTACTGACGACTACAAATCGAATAAAATCAATGCAAGGCTATGGCTATTATTATTTGAATAAAAGTAAGATAAGTAATCTACAAAATAATGTTAATCAAGCCATTATTGAGGCTCAAAAAAGTAGCCAGTTATTCTATCGTATGAAGGATTGGGATAATTATTTATATAGTATTTCTATTTTGGGTGGTTATTTTTCAGATAATGGAGAGTATGAAAAATGCGAACTTTTGTTGACTAAATTGTTACAAATGCCTTATACAAACCGAAGTAAGTATAAGGTTGATATATATTTTTCTTTATCTATTTTATACTATTATAGTGGAGAGTATAACAAAGCATTGGAGTTTACAAAAAAAATATTATCAAATGAAAATACCACCATTGAAAAATACAGAATTTATAATTTGATAGCCAATATTCACAGGAGAATGTCAAATTATGATAAAGCATTGGAATACAACAAAATAGCCTCTACTTACACTCATAGTCCTAAATCTGCAAATAGGACTTCATACACTAAAATGCTTATTCTAAGTCAGACCAATCACCCCCAAGAAGCCCTAAAATTCGCCTTTGTTTGTATGAAGTATTATGAAGAACAAAACTTAGTAAAATATATTGGGGACATCCAGTTCCAGATTTCATATTTACTTCACGAGATTGGGAATTATAAGAAAGCTAATTATTATTTGGATGAAGCTTTAAAGTATCCGTCCGCAGATAATGAAGCTCAGATTGATTTATATGCACTTAAAACAAATATTTGTTTAAATTTAGGAGATATTAAAACCGCAAAACTGTTTGCCCAAAAAACCTTATCCTTAGTTGATAGCGTGTCATTTAACATGAAAATTGTAGGATATGATACTAAAATTGAATTAGAGAAAGCATTAAGGAATTATGGACAAGTGGCTTTCTATTTTGAAAAAAAGTGTAATTTACTGGAACAACAATATGATAATGACAGTAAAAACAAATTACATAAACTCGAAATTGATTTAGATATTACTGAAAAGGAAAATAGTATAAAAACGCTAAAAATAGAACAACTGAAAAAACAGACGGAAATTTCTGATAAAAACAGCTATTTATTATTTATTTCTATCTTGCTACTGATAGCTGTATTATCGATATTGTTTTATATAAAAAACTTTAAAACTATCAAAAACAAAAACCTCATCATTGAAAATGAAAAGTTATTAGCAAAAAAATCGTTAGCTGAAAAAGAAATAATGCTCAGAGAAATTCATCATCGGGTTAAAAATAATCTGCAATTGGTGATGAGTTTATTGTATGTACAATCAAAAGAAAAAGGAATAAAAATGGATGATTTTATTGAGATTAGTCAATCCAGAATCCTCTCAATGTCGCTAATTCATGAAAATCTGTACAATTCTGGTGATTTAAGTAAAGTGGATTTCAAAGAGTATCTTCATAAACTAACACACTCAATCATCGACTCCAATGGAAATTCGGCACAAAATATTCAGATACAAATTGATATGGAAGATTTACAATTTGATATTCAAACCGCTATTCCATTGGGACTGATTATCAACGAATTGATTAGCAATGCATACAAACACGCTTTTGTAAATCGCTCTGAGGGCATCATTAACGTAGCAATGAAACAGAATGAGGATGATTATGAAATTGTGGTAAAAGATAATGGTGTTGGCATGACAGAAAAAGAAATTTCTAAAAAAACGCTGGGGCAAGAACTGGTAAAACAACTGGTAAATCAAATAGATGGGGTCTTAGAAATACAGAACAATGCAGGAATGCAGTATATCATTCAATTTAAACATAAATCTTGCTAAGCCATGAAACCAAAAATTCTTGTTGTTGAAGATGAAGCCTTAATCGCCATGCACATTAAAGCAATATTAGAAGAAGTTGATTATGAGGTATTTATCAATGTTAATTCTGTGGAAGCTGCCATTGCCCACATAGAGGCAGACTGCCCAAATATTGTTCTTATTGACATCAATTTGAATAAAAACAAAGATGGAATAGAATTGGGACGTTATCTTTTAGAAAAAAACTGTATTCCTTATCTCTACATTACGTCTTATGTAGATAATACCACCTTGGATAGAGTAAAAGAAACAAGACCAAACGGGTATATCGTCAAGCCCTTCAAAGCCAATGATATAATTAGTAATGTTGCCATTATTTTGAACAATTATAGTTACAAGAAAATTGATTTGCACAAAGCACCAGAAACCCCCATCGAAACAACTCCTTATCGATTGAAACAAGTTGTTCAGTATATCAATGATAATATTGACAAAAAACTTAAAATTGATGAATTGGTTGAATTAACCTCATGGCGGAGACATCATTTTATCAAACTTTTTATCAAATATTTAGCCGTTGCTCCGTACCAATATATTCTTTCTAAAAAAATTGAAAAATCGAAATCATTATTGATAGATACCAACATTCCAATTAATCAAATTGCCTTTGAATTGGGCTTTAAGAGTTATAGTAATTTTTGTAATGCTTTCAAAAAAAATAACGAGGAAGTCCCCTTAGATTATAGGAAGAAATACGGCAAGTTGAATGTTATTTAGCAACTACTCCTCCAAAAAATCCAAATCCTTCCCATGCGTTTCAGGAATCGTAAAAATGGCGTAAAATGCTAATAAAAAGGCAATTAGCCCAACCACTCCCGCCGCATTAAAGACGCTCATTGATGGTTTGAGGTAAGTGTATAATGATGTCATTCCAATAACTGTTCCACGTACCATGTTTGGAACAGTAGTCGCTGCGGTGTTTCTCAAATTCGTACCAAATTGTTCTGCCCCGATGGTTACAAACATTGCCCAATAACCCACTGAAAATCCTGCACATACACACGTAGCGTATAAAGTATCAGCCGTTTTGATGCCTGAGTAGAGGTAAAATATACTACAAATCAAGGACATTACCAACAAAATAAATACCGCTTTTTTACGTGATTTTAAGGCGTTACTGATAATTCCACTTGATAAATCACCAAGGGCAAGACCAACATAACAAAACATAATGGCTTTGCCAGGTTCAATGACTTCTGGAATGCCCATGGCTACGCCAAATTCGTTGGCAAAGGTGGCTAAAATTCCAATCACAAACCACGTTGGAATGCCGATGGCAATACATTTCAAATACCTAAATAGTCGGTCTCTATTGGTAAAAAGGGAAAAGAAATTGCCTTTTTGAATATTGGTTTTGTGCTTTAAGTTTTCAAACATTCCTGACTCAAAAACACTTACTCGCATTAATAAAAGCACGATTCCGAGTCCTCCGCCAACAAAATAGGCATTTCGCCAACCGCCTAATTCTTTGACGGTGCAATAAGCAAACACAGCTCCGAACAAACCAATTCCTGCTACTAATGAAGAACCTAATGCTCTGATTTCCTTTGGTAAAATTTCTGAAACCAAGGTAATACCCGCTCCCAATTCTCCTGCTAAACCAACGCCCGCCACAAAACGTAGAATGGCGTAAGTAGATGGATCTTTCACAAATCCACAGGCAATATTGGCAACAGAATACGTGATTATTGAACCAAATAATACCGATAAACGCCCTTTTTTATCTCCTAAAATCCCCCATAAAATTCCACCAACTATCAATCCTCCCATTTGCCAGTTTAATATATTCTTACCAACGGATGAAATTTCTTCGGGCGACAATCCTAAATCTTTTAAACTTGGTACTCTGACGATTCCGAAGAGCAATAAATCATAAATATCAACAAAATAGCCCAGTGCGGCTACGATGACGGGAATACTGAAAAGGTGTTGGGTGGTGGTTTTGGTTTGCATATTTTTAAGTTACAAAGTTGCTAAGTTTTTAAGTTATTGCAAATTGAGATTAACAACTTGTAAATTAACAACTTAGCAATTTAATTTTTACATAAATTGACTTCTCATTTCTTGTTTAATTACCCTCAATGCCTCATCCGAAGGATTTACTTCTTTACTCATCATTATCTCAAAAATACGTTTTGAGAGTTCAATAGCAGGAGCATCTGGGGATAATTCCTTGGCGGATATATTGATAAGTGCCACGGTTTCGTTCATGGCATTTTTGACGGTTGTCCACGCCTCATCACTCATATATACCTGTTGCGAGAGATTGTGCGAAAATTCTTCTCGGATTTCTGAAAGCATTAATTGTTGGAAAGATAACACATTAGGCGTTTGTCCATTCAAGCGAATCAGTAAATTATTAGGGGAAATCCTTTCCAAAAACAAAGCCATACGCTCGTATGCTTGTAAACGAATGGGCAAAATAGTTTTGGTGGTTTCGGCTTTGATTTCTAATTCTTTTTGAACCAAATCCTTTTTAATGAATGAACTGACTGTCAGGTACATAGCCCAAATTACTAAGCCTGCGGGGAGAATAACTTTAACTAAATCGGCAACTAATTCCATTTTTTAGAAGTTTATGATTAAAATTGTAAAACGGACAGCCTTTTCCGTAGAAAGTAAAGTAATCTATGACGACGGACAAGGCTGTCCGTTTTACCGTTTCAACATATTAGCGAAACCCAAAAATAGTTAATTTTAACGTTGAAAAGAACTTCATCAATGACCAATACAAAAATAATCCCCATCAATATTACTGACATAGCCAAAGCACAAGTTAATAATGCCCTGACTATCAAAGGAATACCTGATAATTATTTTCTTAGAATTGGCTTGCGAGGAGGGGCGTGTAGTGCAACTTATTTTATTGGATTTGATAAAATGGAAGACAATGACGAACTTCACCAAATAGATGGATTGAATATTGGGTTACTGATAAAACCCCCGCATTTAATGTATTTGATGGGCGTGGAATTGGATTTTGAAGAAGAAGGAAACGGATATGTATTTCATAAGTTGTCAAGTTGATAAGTTATTAAGTTGATAAAAATGGATGCTCAACTTGATGACTTGACAACTTAAAACTTAGAAACTTAAAAAATATGAAACTCGCTGCAATTGACATTGGCTCTAACGCCGCCCGTATGCAAATCTCTCGTGTACTCGAAGACGAAGGGAAAATTAGCTTCAAAAAAATTGAATACGTCCGTTTTGCCCTCCGTTTGGGGCATGACGTATTCAATGACGGAGAAATCAGCCCCGAATCGGAGGTCAGGATTTTTAAGCTATTAAATGCTTATAAACTCCTCATGGACTTGCACGAAGTGAAGGATTATCTTATTTGTGCGACCTCCGCCATGCGTGAGGCGGGCAATGCTGAGGCAGTCATTACTCGAATTCACAAGATTTTGGACATGAAAATCCATATTATTGAGGGGGCAAAAGAAGCAGAATTAATCAATGATGTGGTGGTTCAGGCGTTGGATGATGCCAATTATCTACACATTGACGTAGGCGGAGGTTCAACGGAGCTTAATCTTTATTCCGAAAGAAAGAAAATTGCGTCACGTTCTTTCAAAATTGGTTCAGTTCGTACCTTGGAAAATAAAGAAAAAGAGGGCGATTGGGATAGAATGAAAAAGTGGGTAGCCAGTAACATTGACGTAAAAAATGCCAATATCACCGCCGTTGGTACGGGAGGAAACATTAATAAATTATTCAATATTTCACCCAATCACGAAGGGCAAACTTCTATGACTTATGATGAATTAAAGCGTCTGAAAGAGTATGTAGGTTCTTTTTCGTATGAAGAACGTATCAATAAACTCCGCCTCAATGCTGACCGTGCGGATGTGATTGTACCTGCCGCTCAAATTTATTTATCCGCCATGAAGTGGTCGGGAGCAAAAAATATTATCGTTCCAGATTTAGGGTTGAAAGATGGGATAATAAAGATGGTTTATGAGAAAATCCAGAATCGGAAGAAGGGGTGATTGGGGATTGGGTAATTGAGTTGTGAGGTAGTAGGTATGAATTATGAGGTAAAAAAAAGGCTAACTTGAAATTTCAAGTTAGCCTTTTTTGAGTAAAATTTAAGAAAATTATTCTGTAAATCTTTCTAATTAATTCACACCTAAGTATTCGTTAAGTAGTCATTCAAATTTAAACGACGTTTTAAATTCTGTAAAATGTTTGATTTCACCAAAGTCAATTTTGAATTTTGAACCTACTTGATTCATAATT
>JAYUOX010000312.1:0-3508 GCA_043760595.1 Cytophagales bacterium | reverse complement strand
ACATCAATCCTGATATTTTTGGTTCGATGATTCAGGCGGTTATTACGCCCGAACACCGTGGCGGCATGGGTATGCACTATACCTCAGTCCCCAACATTATGAAGGTGATTGAACCACTTTTTTTGGATAATCTCTATGAAGAATTTGAACTCGCTAAACATGAACCCCGAAGGCTCAATAAACTCCTCAGCAGAATTGGGAATTTGAAAATCTTTGACCCCGCCTGTGGTTCGGGTAATTTTTTGATTATTGCTTACAAAGAATTGCGAAATTTAGAAATACAAATTATTCAACAATTACAATCCCTACAAAAAGCCGCTACTGGCTTTGAACCTAAACAATTGGAGCTGATTCCGAAGGCACAATTGACCTTAGCATCTCAGTTTCAAGTAGAATTATTTAGTAGAATAAATCTCTCGCAATTCTTTGGTATTGAATTGGACGATTT
This sequence comes from Cytophagales bacterium, assembly GCA_043760595.1. Classification (GTDB taxonomy): domain Bacteria; phylum Bacteroidota; class Bacteroidia; order Cytophagales; family Spirosomataceae; genus Arcicella. The sequence goes on along the minus strand of JAYUOX010000312.1, from coordinate 3,060 downwards.
TGCCCATGAAATTGCCATGCTTTCTATGTGGTTGGCGGAACACCAAATGAACCAAAAATTTACGAAGGAATTTGGCAAACCCCAACCCGCTTTACCCCTTAAAGAAACAGGAAATATTGTGCTGGGAAATGCCACTCGCTTGGATTGGGAGGTGGTTTGCCCTAAAAAAGAAACGGATGAAATTTATATTTTGGGGAATCCTCCGTATTTGGGTTACAGTATGCAATCTTCGGAACAGAAAAATGATTTAGCTATTGTTTTCAAAGGGATAAAAGACTACAAAAACTTAGATTACATTGCTTGCTGGTTTTTGAAAGGAGCAAAATTTATCCAAAATCAAAATGCTCAATGTTCTTATGTAAGTACAAATTCTATCTGCCAAGGTGAACAAGTAGCGAGTTTGTGGACGCATATTTTTCAAAAAAATCTCGAAATTGGCTTTGCTCATACTTCGTTTAAGTGGGTAAATAATGCAAAATCAAATGCAGGAGTGACAGTTGCAGTTATAGGAATAAGAAATAAATCAACCCAAAACAGATACATTTTTACTAATACAATTAAAAAAAGTGCATTAAAGATTAGCCCTTATCTACTTGAAACAGATGATTTTATAATTCAAAAGAGAACTTTTGCTTTGTCTCAAATACAGCCAATGTTAAGAGGTAGTGGTTCTGTTGATGGTGGAAATCTAACGCTTACATTTGAAGAAAAAGAAAATTTAATTTCTGAATATTCAGAAGCAGGTCTTTTCATTAAAAATTACACTGGCTCAAATGAATTCATTAATGGAATCCAGAGGTATTGTCTTTGGATTAATGAATATGATGTGCATGATGCTTTGGAGATTCCTGAAATTGAAAGAAGAGTGGAAGAAGTTAAAAAAATGCGGTTGTTGAGTAATAAACAAGTTACAAGAGAAAGTGCTGATACACCTTATCAATTTGGTGAAGTAAGATACAGACAATCTGATTCTGTAATACTTATTCCAAGAGTATCATCCGAAAGAAGAGAATATATACCTTTTGGTTTTTTAGATGGTGATTTTGTAGTCTCAGATTCTGCACAAGCAATTTATGATGCAAAATCTTGGACATTTTCTTTTTTATCTTCTCGTATGCACATGGTATGGGTTCGTGCAGTTTGTGGAAGTTTAGAAACACGTATTCGTTACTCCATATTGTTGGGCTATAATACTTTTCCTTTCCCACCGATTTCTGATTCTCAAAAAGACGAGTTAAAAAAACACGTTTTGCGTATTTTAGATGAAAGGGAGAAAGATACTGAAAAAACCTTAGCAGAACTATATGACCCCAACAAAATGCCCGACGGTCTTCGAGAAGCCCATCATCAAAATGACCTTGCCGTGGAGCGTTGTTACCGTGCCAAACCTTTTGAGAGCGATGAAGAACGGTTGGAATATCTTTTCAAAATGTATGAAGAAATGATTGAAGAAGAGAAAACGAAGGGGACTTTATTTGCGGTGGAAAAGAAAGGGAAGAAACGAGTAAAAAAAGAGCTAAAATGACCAATGAAGAGCTAATAACATTAATAAATGACCTGCAAACACTGCCCAAAGAAAACGAATGGGTAGAATTCAAAACAGGCACTGCCACCACCAATGAGAGGCTTGGGCAGTATATTTCTGCCATTTCCAATTCAGCTTGTATCCATAATCAAGATTTTGGGTATTTAGTCTTTGGCATTCAAGACAATACGCATGAAGTAGTGGGAACGGATTTCAAATTAAAAAACAAGAAAGAGGGCAATCAAGAATTGGAACTATATCTGCGTCAATACTTACATCCTTCGGTTCGTTTCAGCCATTTCACTTGTCAGTTTGAGACGCTTCATGTGGAAATATTTAAAATTCCTGCGGCAAAAAAACAGCCTACAAATTTCAAAAAGATACCTTATATCCGCTTTGATTCGAGTTTAACGGATTTAAGGAATCATCCAGATTTTGTAAGAACCATTTATAATTCAGAGGAAGATTGGTCGGCATTGGTTATAGAAAAAGCTACCCTTAATGCACTGGACAACAATGCAGTACAAAAAGCAAGGGAAAAATTTAAAGAGAAAAAGGTTGGTACTTACCTATACGATGAAGTTGATAAGTGGGATACGGCTACTTTTTTGGATAAAGCCAAAATAACGTTGGATGGCAAAATTACTAACGCTGCCATTATACTTTTGGGCAAACCCGAATCAGTCCATTTTATATCCCCTGCGGTTTGTCAAATCACGTGGAAATTAGAATCAGGCGAGGAGAAAGCCTATCAACATTTTGAGCCGCCACTTTTCACCTCTGTCAATGATGTATTGTCTCGCATTAGAAATGTGCGGTTCAAATTTTTCCCTAATAATCAATTAATCGCCACGGAGGTACTTAAATATGACCCAGAGGTGATTTTGGAGGCACTAAATAATTGTATTGCCCATCAAGATTATGGAATGCAGTCGAGGATAATTTTAACCGAAAAATCGGGAAAACTGATTTTTGACAGTGCAGGTAGTTTTTTTGAAGGAAAATCTGATGATTATACCTTGGGTGAAAAGACCCCAAAAAAATACCGCAATAAATGGCTGGTTGAAGCCATGTTGAACCTAAATATGATTGACAGTCTGGGTTATGGAATTCATAAAATGTATAAAAGTCAGAGACAGCGATTCTTCCCATTACCTGACTATACACATTCAACAAGGGATAACGTCAATTTAGAAATTTATGGACATAGCATTGATGAAAAATACGCCAAATTATTAATTGAGAAGAAAGACGATTTGAGTTTAACAGAGGTTATTCTTTTGGATAAGATTCAAAAAAATATGGCTATTACAGACGATGCAGCTAAGTTATTGAAAAACAAAGGTTTGATAGAAGGGCGGAAACCTAATTATTATATTTCTTCATCTTTGGCATCGGCTACGGGTATGGAAACACAGTATATGAAAATAAAAGGAATAGAAGATGATTACTGTAAGAAAATGATTAAAGATTATATATTAAAGTTTAAAAGCGGTACAAGAGCCGATTTTGAAAATTTATTAGAAGATAAACTT
>JAYUOX010000311.1:0-3516 GCA_043760595.1 Cytophagales bacterium | reverse complement strand
ACATATTAGAATTTATAAAGGATCAAAAGTACCCAGATTTGCCAACTTTCAAAAAAGTTGGCAAATCTATTTCCGATAAGTTATGTCGCAGTCTATATATCTGCCTTCATCAGGAATTCCACGAACTATTCGTGAGATTTGTGGTTGAACCTGGGCAGTCCAGTTCATTCCTACCCAACCCGAAACATCATGCCCACGCATACCCGAGGCATTATAAGAAAGTCCCAAAGGTACAGATGCCCCGCCAGCTTCTGAAAGTGTATAAATCGGAAAACCGATGAGGGGCGTTCCTGTATATAAATTGACTGGAATATCTTGAAACCGATTGACAAAAGTGCCGTCCTGTGTGTTGGTAGGCGTTTGTCCAGATGGTGTACCACCTGCCACTACACTTGTGAGGGGCGTTTTTAGTTCGTTGGGTTCTTGTTTCTTAGGTGCTTCTTTTACTTCGGTGGGTTTATCCAAAGGTTGTTTTTTGGGGTCTTGTGGGTCGGGGATTTCTTGGGCAATAGAGACAAAATTGAATATGAGTGTGTAAATAAGTACACCCATAGAGCGTTGTAAAAGGTTTTTCATTGGACGGTTTTTTTTAGGTTGTTATTAAATTTTGGACATAAAAATAGCGTGAATGCCATTTACTTGTCCTCTGAGGCTCTGGTAAACCCGAACAACCAAGCAAAGTAACGCCACGCTGTACGTGGCGTTTAAAACTTTACTTCCGATTGTTCAAAATTTTAGAAAATTTACCAGACTTTCAGAGAACAAGAATTTAAGCTAAACGCTAATAATATGTTTGATTTCTTTTTATTTTATCATATCACAATGTCAAGAAAAGATTTTGGTTTTGGCGTAAGCATTCATCATATAAATTACAATTCGCAAAAAAAATGCCCCAATCTTCCGACTGGGGCTTTCATTATTCATATTAAATTAATCCTTACTTTGTTCTATTTCAATTGAATTACTTTGAATTCTGTACGACGGTTTGCTGAGTGTTGTTCTTCTGAACATTCTACGCCATCAGCACATTCGTTCAATAATTGAGACTCACCATATCCAGATGTTTCGATTCTGTTACCTGAAACACCACGTTTTACTAAGTATTTCTTAACGGCTACTGAACGTCCTTCTGATACTTTTTGGTTGAACTCTGTTGTTGCACGACTATCTGTGTGTGAACGAATCTCAACGGTCATTGAACGATAACGCTTCATCATCGAAGCCAATTTATCTAATTCACGAGAAGCATCTTCACGGATATTACACTTACCGTAATCGTAGTAAATATTGTCAATCGCTACTACGTCTCCTTGTTCAAACATACTCAAGTTGGCATTAACCGTTCTTGGTCCACCTTTACCCAATTTTTTGATTTTATTTCCACGTGAGCCAAAATTATCCTTTGCTGCTTCGATTGAATAATCACAACCTTCACAGATTTCAAACTGATAACGTCCGTCAGAACCTGTTACAAAACTTTGTGTCGAACCATCACACTCGTTTTTCAATGTTACTGTTACACCGCCCAAAGCACGTTTATCTTTGTTGGCAGTTACTCGTCCACGAATAGTTTTGGTGGCAGGACACGGATTAGCCGTTCCCGTTGTTTGACCTTGATATCCTGACGTGCTACCGTCCACGACAGTTCCGCCATCAGTAGTAGTGGTCGATGGTGAATAAGTTGTTGATGAACCAGAACCATCAGTAGTGGTTGTTCCACCTTGATTTGTGGTACTATCAACAGCCGCTTCTTTAATTCTTGACAATGGAATATCAATCGTTGCTTCTCCTTCTTTACAAGCTACCGTGTTTGGCAAATATCCCTCACGGCTTGCTTTCAGTTCACATTCTTTTCCTTCTTCTACACAGATTTTAACGGTTCCGTTCGTATCGGTTTTCTTCATTTCAGTTTTACCATCCACGATTACGGCTACGTCTGCATTATCCAGAGGCATTTTTGATTCTGCATCATAAACAATGATTTGTACTTCTTCGCAGTCAGGTTTTTCATCACAATCACGAGTAAAACGATAAATATCATCATCTGTTCCTCCACGCTTACGATTTGAAGATAAATATCCCATTTTACGCTCGCCGTCTGCAATGAAACCGAAGTCATCTTTACTTGAATTGACGGGCGTACCCATATTTTTGATTTTTCCTTTCAATTTTGAACCGTCCAACAATTGAGCGTAAAAAATATCTAAATCACCCAAACCAGCGTGTCCATCTGATGAGAAATAAAGGTTTCCTCTTTCGTCCACAAACGGAAACATTTCGTTTCCTGCAGTATTGATTTCTGGACCTAAGTTTACGGGTGTACCAAAAGCACCACCATTATACTGAACTACGTACAAATCTGTTCCCCCAAAACCTCCTGGCATATCCGAAACAAAATACATCAGTTTATCGTCTTTTGAAAGAGATGGATGACCCGTTGAATATTCATTTGAATTGAAAGGTACTTCTTTAATATTATTCCATTGACCCACTCCTTTGTCATCGGCTGTATAAATTTTCAACTTGTTGATTTTATCTGAAGAGGTCTTAAATTTTCCGTTACTAAAATTATTTCGTGTAAAAATCACTTTTTTACCATCATTCGTAAAAGTCATTGGACCCTCATGATACTTGGTATTCAGTGATTTACTAAATTTTTGTGTTTTGGTTTGAGCCGTTTCTGTGTAACCATATCCTTGATAGATATTGGTTCCACCAAATGTCCCCACAGTTCTTGAGTCATTGGCAGTTGGCGAAGTGTATTCGTCTGAACCTACTACTCTTTCTGAACCTCTCGAAGCCGTTTTATTAGCTCCAGAACCTCCCAAACCTGCGGCTGAAGAAGTCAATTGAGTGAGATCAGTAAGGTAATACATATCTAAGAAACGAGAGTTGTCCCAACAGAATACACGCTTTAGACCCGTGCCTTCGGTACGTCCCGAATTGAAAACCAAACCGTTTTTGTAGTACATAGGACTGAAATCAGCCTTATCTGAGTTGATAGAAAGGTAGTCCACTTTGTAGCAAGCAGCGTTTTTGTTCAAAGTTTCTACATTTTTATAGAGCTTCTGAAAACCACCACTACGCTTGTCAGCAGATTCTACTTTTGCGTATTTTTCGTAGGCTTCTTGTGAGTCTTTGTACTTACCATTTGAAGCCAAGGCTTGGGCATAGTACAAATACGCCTTTGAGGCATCACCCGAAAGTTGAGAACCTCCGCTGATTAATTCTCTGTAAATACGCTCGGCGTTTTGAGTATCACGAATTTGGCGATAGGCATAAGCCAATTTCATACGAGCCGACTGCTTTTCTGAATCGGAAAGTTTTCCTTTCAAAACCTGCTCGAACATTTCGGCGGCGTTGAGGTAGCTCATTTTGTTAAATTCATACTCGGCATCTTTCAAAGACTGAGAGAATGTTTTAGCAACTACCAGCAATGCCAGCACAAGCATTAGTCCAGTTTTCTTCAAATTAATCATCGTTTTAAGAAAGTTTTACTACGTTATTAAGGCGGGG
>JAYUOX010000310.1:0-10131 GCA_043760595.1 Cytophagales bacterium | reverse complement strand
TTTTTTTTCTGTAAATGTATATTTTTTCATTAACGTTTTGAATATCAATTATTTACGATTGATTGTAATTTGGTTAAAAAATATTTTGCACTTGGGCAATTTGGGTGATTGGCAGCGTTTTGAATGGAGAAGCCGTATTTGAGAACTCTTCTTGTTAAAATTCTTTGGTTCTACTATGATTTATACGGGATTCCAATTTCGTAGCTCACGGAAGCCTTCGGTGAAACCGAAGGCTTCCGTAAATCCGTATAAATCGTAGTAGAACCAATTCTTTTAGTACCAACACCTCTTGATGTATGTTCTTGAAAAATACTCTTAATCTTTTCAAAAGGATTATTCTCAATTTCTGGAAACTCAAAGGTGAAATCTTTACCAATTAATTGACTCATCACTTGACTATCAGCTAAAAACCAAGATTCTAAGGTTTTAACTGAAATTATAACAATCTCATTAGGTAAGGCTTTTAATCTTTCTTTTGTGAAAGTGATAGAAGTATCTTCATCCAAATCTGTTAAAATGATGATTTTAGAAGCCCCAAAATTTCTGAGGGAGTTTCTAAACTTTTCAATGTGATGTGGCAATAAATTTCCTGAACCATCAGCATCTTCAACTCTTACACATTCTAAGTTTAATTGAGTTAAAATGGCTTGAAAATTATGGGACTCTAATACCATTTTGTCAGTATCACCTTCACAAATAAAACCAATTTTTACCACGGAATTCCACCTCCGAGGACATTAGTTAAAAGTGCTTCATCAGCTCTTAAACCATAGAAATCACCTTTTTTGAATTGTTTAATTTGAGTTTCTCCTTTCTTTTTATCTACAATTATTAACTCTTCTTCATTCAATTCAGCAAGTAACGTTTGAGAGTGAGTATTTACCCAAATATAGTGTCCTTTTTCTTCACAAGCATATCTGAATAATCCCACTAATTCTCTAACTACTTTTGGATTTAGTCCGTTTTCTACCTCTTCAATACATAAAAATTGTGGTTCATCAGACTGAAAGACTGCAGTTAAAAGTGCTATTATATTGTATGTTCCATCAGAAATTAAACGTTTTCCAAAATATGTTTCATTTGACTTTTCTTTAATTAGTAATTCATTTTCACCTTTCAAATCTTTATCAATAACTATGTTTTCAAATTCGGGAATAAACAGTTCCAACCATTCTGATATTTCTTCTTGAACAAAATCATTTCTAAAAATCTTTTCCAGAACATCATCAACATTTGATGCGTTTTCATTTACTTTTAGCAAATCACTAAATGGAACTCGCAGTTTTCCATTTGTTACAAAAATTCTACTAAAACGATATAGTAATTGATTATAATTTAAAGAATTGCCAAAATTTGTTTTAAAAGTTGCTGGAAAATGAGAATAATCAATTTCCAATGAAATGATGTCATTTTCAAAAGAGCAATCAATTATAGTTTTTTTTGATTTAATATTATAATTCAAAAAAGAAAAGTGACTTCCAAACCAATGCTCTATTTGACTAATAATATTTGAAGCAAATTGAAAAGAATTTTCATCCTTCGATTTTGTAAGTCTATCAAAATGAATATTTGTTTTGTAGAACTCCAAAGCCTCAAAAATATTACTCTTCCCAGATCCATTTGGTCCAACAAAGACCGTGAATGGATTGGGTTCAATGATTTCTAAATCTGCAATAGATTTAAAATTTTTGATATGTAACTTTTTGATTTTCAAGATGATATATTTTAAACAAAAACTTGGTTTAAGTCAATACTAAGTTCTGGAAAGACAAATGAATTCATTATTTCATCCTCTACATAGGGGCGTTGTCCGATAAATTTTCCTATTTCATTGAGAGTATAAATTAACACATTTTTGTCCATGACATTCACAATCCAGTATTCTTTTACCCCAGATTCTTCATAAATTTCAAACTTTTCTCGCATTTCTTTTTTACTATTTCCTGGCGAAAGAATTTCAATAATCAAGTCAGGAGCTCCCAAACAGCCTTTTTTATCTAATTTTTTCTCATCACAAACCACACAAATATCAGGCTGAACAACGGTTATTACTTCCTTATTCAATGTTGTATCAAATCTTGGAAATCGCACATCAAAAGGAGCTGTATAGTAAAAACATGATTTGCCCCAAAAATGAGTATCAATAAAATGGTTTAAATTTCGAGAAACATCTTGATGCTCTCGTGAAGGTGCAGCCATTTGGCGAACATATCCACGGATTAATTCTAAACGGTCTGTTATTTTCCATTTAAGATAATCAGCAAAAGTATATTGCTTTGATAAATCGAGTTGGTCTAAACTGGTAATTATCATGGTTTCATTGTTTAATTATTTACATCAGTAACCAATTGTTTTCAAGCCGATAGCTGATTGCCAATAGCCAACAGCTACTTAATAATCCCCCAAAGTTTCAGGTAATTGTGCCAAAGCTGCCGCTAATTGTTCATCATTTGGAGCAACGCCATGCCATTTGTGCGAGCCCATCATAAAATCAACACCAGCACCCATTTCAGTTGTCATTACAATCATGGTTGGTTGTCCGCTTCCAGAAAACGCACGAGCTTCTCCCAAAACTTTCACGATGTCAGCCATGTCATTACCGTCCATTTTCATGATATTCCAACCGAAGGCAGCATATTTTGCTCCTAAATCACGGTTGTTCATTACTTTGTCGGTTGGTCCATCAATTTGCTGACCGTTGAAGTCGATGATTGCTACCAAATTATCAACTTTGTGGTGCGGTGCATACATGGCTGCTTCCCAGACTTGACCTTCGTTTTGCTCACCATCGCCCATCAATACGAAAACCATTGAATCGTCTCCGTTCAGTTTTTTGGCTTGTGCCGCACCAATGGCTACCGACATTCCTTGTCCCAAAGAACCCGAGGCAATTCGGATGCCTTCCAAGTGTTCGTGCGTAGTTGGGTGTCCTTGCAAGCGTGAATTTAGTTTACGAAAAGTCGCTAATTCAGAAGGCTGAAAATATCCTGCACGAGCTAAAACTGAATACAAAACGGGTGAAATATGCCCATTTGACAAGAAGAAAAGGTCTTCGCCAATTCCGTTCATGTCAAAAGGTTTTGTTCCGTCTGGATTAGATTTGAGGTTCATTTGGTCGAAATAAAGACCAACTAATAAATCGGCACAACCCAGAGAACCTCCTGGATGACCCGACTGACAAGCGTGTACTTGTCTGACAATATCACGTCTCACTTGCGACGCAACGTTCTGTAATTCAGTAATTTGCATTATTTATAATTGATTATTAAGAATCGGTTATTTGTTGTTTTGAGTATGGATTTTTTACACAAATTTACCCTAAAATCTGTTCCGTATGGTTTTTGGTATCAACTTTACTGATAATATCCGTAATTACTCCTTGTTCATCAATCACAAAAGTGGTTCTGGCTGTTCCCATATAGATTTTGCCGTACATAGATTTCTCTACCCAAACACCATATGCTTCCACCACTTGATGGTCTTCGTCAGAAAGTAAAGTAAACTTCAAATCGTACTTTTTGATAAACTTTTGATGAGCCTTTTCACCATCAACACTTACACCGATGATTTCAAAACCCTTGGCATTCATTACTTCCAAATTTTCGTTCAAATTACAGGCTTGGGCAGTGCATCCAGGGGTATTATCTTTTGGGTAAAAATATAAAACCACTTTTTTGCCCGCAAAATCAGTTAATTTAACGGTGTTTCCGTTTTGGTCTTTTTGCTCGAACTGTGGAGCTTTGTCGCCTATTTTTAATGTCATTTTTTGATTGTTTAGGTTTTGTTAATAAAAGCGGTTCAACCGTTTTTATACTGTCTATTTTTGTTTCAAAATTGATTCTATTTCCTTGATTATCTTCTAATTCTAACCGTAAATTGCCATAAAATTTTTGAGTAGAATCCGTTTTTACTGACCATAATTTTGATTGTTTAATATCATATTCGGTCAAGACAAACTCATTATTTACAAATGCTTTAAAACTTTTTACGCCCGATAAATTATCCCCAATTCGCATCATAAATTCATCGGGAGATTTTCGTGTGATGGTAGCTTTGGGTGGTATTGTGTCGGTCAATATCTCAAAATTTCCTAATCTTTTGGTCTCAAATTGTGCTTGGTTATTGTTCCAAGTCGTTTTTATGAAACTTCTGTCATTTTTTGATTTATGATAAACAGAAGTCTTATCAGAATTTATAACTTGAAAATCTGGAAAAATTTTTACCGTAATCTTCCCTTTTAACGGAACAGTATTCTCCCCAATTTTTAAAATATTTGTGTTGAGTTCAGTCTGTAAATAAAGGGTGTCATACAAGGCTCGTTCATCAAAATTTATTTCAATTTTATTTGTTTCATACGACTCATAACGATTTGGCACAATCATTTTTCTCAAATTGGTAGCTTGTGAAAAACCATCAATCATTACAGAATCGGGTAAGCCTTTTTTCAAGTCCCAAAGATACACCGCTTCATTGTTTTTTACGTAATCAATGGGTAAATCTGTCGTAGATTTTGTAAATTTTAGGCTTGCCAATGAATTGATTGTCTTTAAGTTACGAGCTTTAATTACAAATGTGTTCTCATCAATTGAAGTGGATATATTGACGGGCAAATTATTCGGAATGACAGATTTTGAAGACTCTGATTGTGATCCATTAATCGTAAAATTTATCGTACTCCCATTTTCATAAGCATCCCAGATTTTGATACTGATTTGGTGAGGTTTACCGTCATTGATTGTTATTTTCCCTCTCGAAACAGACGGTTTATAAATCGGTAATTCATCATTTCCATCGTCTTGAAACAGTTTTTGAAAACGATAGCCCCGAGTTTGTTCGATTTCGTAATCGTTATGAACGTTTATATCGTGCGAAACTTCATTAGGAAATTGCTCCAAATGTGAGTAGTAAATTTCTTCATTATCAACGAATAATTCTGCACAAGTTATCCCGTTTGAATTATTGGTACCGTCCATTTTATCTACTGAAAGCATTTCAAGCCCGATTTCACCGTTGACATTGATGGGTTGATTGATGGTATATGAACCGTCTGATTGTTTGATTGGATAAAATAACTTCTTCCCAAACTCCCCATTTACTCGTGAATTTGTGGTTAAGGTCTTGATAATTAATTGTTGAAAAATAGGAGGGAGGTTATCTTTAATTTCTGAAAATCCAAAATTTAGCGGATTCAGAATTGTGTTGCGATTATCACGGATTTCAAAATGTAAATGTGGACCACCCGAACCGCCCGTATTGCCCGAAAGCCCAATAATTTGTCCTCGGGCAACTTCAAATTCATTGGGTTGAAGCGGTAATTTTATCTCAAAAGTCTGACCTTCAATCCGTTTCTTTTTGACATAACTCGCCAAGGGTTCGGCAAAGGTTTTGAGGTGTCCATAGACCGAAACAAAACCGTTTGGGTGAGTGATAAAAATGACATTCCCGTAACCACTCGTTTGCACACGAACCTCCGAGATATACCCGTCGCCCGTGGCGTACACAGGTAAGCCTTCACGACCTTGGGTTTTGATGTCGATGCCTGCATGAAAATGGTCAGAGCGTAAATCGCTCATACCACCCGCCAAATAATTTTGTTGATTAGGATTGATTGGAAACAAAAAATAGCCTTTGGGGTAATCTAATTGTGTTTTCTGAGCCTGAATGTTTATGACTAAAAGGCTTAGGAATAGTGTTATTATTATTATTATTATTTTCAATTTTATAAAATATTTAACGGATTACTTCACCTCAAAATTCAACATCTCAACTCCTTCAACAAAAGCTGTTAATCTATCGCCAACCACAACTTTTCCAACTCCCGCAGGTGTTCCCGTAAAAATCAAATCGCCAGTTTTCAAGGTAAAATATTTAGAAATTTCCGCAATTATTTCATCAAAGTTCCAAAGCATTATTTCGGTATTGCCTTTTTGTACAGTATCACCATTTACTTCGAGATGAAAATTAAGTTTCTTTAAATCAGCAAATTGTGTTTTTGGAACAAATCCTGAAATGGGAGCAGAGCCATTGAATGCTTTTGCTTTTTCCCAGGGCAGACCTTTTTCTTTCAGTTTAGATTGCAAATCTCTCGCCGTGAAATCAATACCAATGCCAATTTCATCGTAATATTTATGAGCAAATTTTGCCTCAATATTTTTACCTATCTTGTTGATTTTCAGCACTATTTCTACCTCATGGTGAATATCATTTGAAAAATCAGGATGATAAAAAGGTTCATTGTCTTTCAAAATGGCAGTGTCAGGTTTCAAGAATACTACGGGTTCAGACGGACGCTCGTTGTTTAATTCAGAAATATGGTCAGCATAATTTCTACCGATACACAAGATTTTCATATTTATTCGTTTTAATGGTAATTGAAATTTCTAAACAAAATTACCCTGAAATTGCAATAATGTAGAACCTTTTTGTGATTTTTACGTCTTAATCGTAGTTATTCTTAAAAAAGTCTATCTTTGAGTCTTGCTATTAGTGGCTAATCACAAAATACCTTAAACTAAATATCGAAATGAAACGAATCATTTTTTATGGAGCATTCCTCCTCACAACCATTTGGGCTTGTCATAAAGTGCCATTATCTGGAAGAAATCAACTTTTATTGGTTTCTGATTCTGAAATGAATGCGATGGCATTTACGAGTTATAAGCAGTTTTTAGATACCAGTAATGTTGTACCTGCTAATTCGCAACAGGCGGCGATGGTCAAAAGAGTTGGAGATAAAATTGCTCGTGCGGCTCAACAGTATTTTGTGGAGACAGGAAACCCAACTTATTTGGATGGTTATCAGTGGCAAACAGAACTTGTACAAAGTAATCAAGTTAATGCGTGGTGTATGCCTGGGGGAAAAATGGTGGTTTACACGGGAATTTTACCCATTACTCAAACTGAAACTGGTCTTGCTGTGGTAATGGGACACGAAGTTTCTCATGCCATTGCCAAACACGGAGGCGAAAGGATGAGCCAAGGAATGTTGGCACAGGGACTATTGGTAGCTGGTCAAGTTGGATTGGGTATTGCCATGAAAGATAAACCACGAGCTACTCAAAATCTTTGGAACACGATTTACGGAGTAGCTGCTCCGATTGGTGCTCAATTAGGCATGATGGCTCACGGGCGTTATCAAGAGTCTGAAGCTGACCATTTGGGATTGATTTTTATGTCGAAAGCTGGATATAATCCAAATGAAGCAGTGGACTTTTGGGGACGTATGTCGGCAAAGTCTGGTGGTGCAAAACAACCCGTTTGGTTATCAACCCACCCATCTGATCAACAACGTATTTCGGACATTAAGAGTCGTATGGGTGAGGCGATGAAATATTATAATTCATCTGCCAAGAGCGGAGGAAGTGGACGGTATTAATTTTATGCGGTATGCAATGAAGAAGGAAATCAATAGTCTTAAGAAAATGAAATAAGTCCTCAAATACTGTAAGGGAGATTCGTAATTACGAGTTTCCCTTATTTATTCAAAATCGCTAACAATCAATTTAAGTAATCGAATGCAAATAAACGACGTTTATTTGCATTCGATTGCCTATTACGTTTCTCTTCATGTAAATTTCTTTCTCAATTCATTGTTCGGTACGATTTTTCAAAATTATTCTTTAAATTTTTCGTAAATAATTATGGACAAACTAAAATATTATTTGGTCGGAATGACCCTATTATTGTCATTCTCAATTTTTGCTCACGTTGGCGGACATGACTCTGTAAATGGCGAAATATTTTACCTCAAAGGAAAGCCAATTGAAGGGCATTTTTTGATGACTAAAAATGAAAAGATTTTCATCGAATTATCGAACGGAAAGACTATTTCTGCCCCATTAATAGACTTTTCATTCTCTAATCAAAATAATTTGAGTCAGAAAATTGCTCATTTGAAACTCTTGAATCTTGATAAAACATTAAACGGGGCTAACCATTCTGAAATAAGATTTGATAAATTTTGGGTATTCTCATTATTGTCCCTGCTACTAATTTTATGCTTATTTTTTCAAGTAATTAAAAGAAATCAAATCACTAAATATTCATATTTATTTGTGTCAGTATTTGTCTTTTTTATTGCTTGTAAAACTACCGAAACCGTAACGCCAACTACGATTTTAACTATAATCCCTAAAACTGATCCAGCCTTTATGGAAACTGTTTTCAGTGCTTTCAAAACGATTGTAAAAACTCGTTTTGATGATACCTATTTTTATGTAGAATCAGAAGGAATTCCGTTGCATAATATGATGGTGGGTATCACAAATTGGCAACAACAAGTACCCATTCCGCAAGGATATACGGGGATAAATGCGTGGTCAATTCCACTGAAACCAGAATTTGCAACCACGCCATTGAGTCTAAAAACTAATTTCTTGACAGGAGCAGTTGCCATTGCACCCAATGGTGTGCCTATCTTTAATCCTTTGAATAATAGAGGCGAAGATGCCTACGCAATCGGCGAATTAGACCAATGGGGCGGACATTGTGGCAAAGCCGATGATTATCATTATCATATAGCACCACTACATTTTGAGGCAACGGCAGGTAAAAATCCTATCGCAATGGCGTTGGATGGTTTTGCAATTTATGGCTCAAAAGAACCCGACGGAACTACTATGCAAACCTTAGATGCTAATCATGGACATTCGGTTGGGACTGGGGTTTATCATTATCACGCTACCACTACTTATCCCTATTTTATTGGTTCGATGCGAGGGAAAGTTAATATTAATCCCGCTACAACAGCCCCCGAAAATCAGATTACTCCGCAAGCTAAAACGGCTCCAATTCGCCCACCTGGAAATCCATTAAAAGGAGCAAGTATTACAAATTTCAAATCAACAGGTACAAATGCGTATTCCTTGGAATATACCCTGAATAATCAAAAAGGCTACATTAATTATAGCTGGGATGCTGCCAATAAATATACTTATACGTTTATTGGAACGGATGGAAAATCGACAACCTCGACTTATATCAAGAAATAATTAATTTGCCACTAAGGTACAAAGTACCCAAGAAATGGTAGTTATAAATGTGAATTATACACGTCCATAATCTATCTATAAAACTATCTCTAAAAATCCTTGGAATTGAGAATTTTAACTCAATTTCAAGGATTTTTTTTTGATTTAACCCTTCCGTGGTTTCCTTCTATTTCAAGGTAAATGTGGTAAATTTGTAAAAAAAATAAATACAACCTTATGCAACGAATTGCAATTGATATGGATGACGTAATGGCTGAAACCGCCTTGAAACTCATCAATTTAGTAAATGACAAAACTGGTACAAATTGGACAAAAGAATCGGTTGGCAGAAATCATCCCGAGTTTAGCACTCATTTTCTACCTCATCGAGATGTTTTGTTTGAAAAAGGTTTTTTTAGAGATATTCCAGTAATGCCCGATGCTCAGGAAATTATCAAAAAACTTCATGCTAAATATGAGATTTTTGTGGTTTCGGCAGCCAATGAATTCCCACTTTCATTATCAGAAAAATTAGAATGGTTGGAAGAGCATTTCCCATTTATTGGTTGGAAACATACCGTTTTTTGTGGTCATAAATATATGATTAAAGCTGATTACTTGATCGATGACCAACCTCGAAATCTCCTAACTTTTGAAGGAAAAGGATTGCTCTTTGATGCTCCGCATAATCAGGATGTTGTTGATTTTCAGAGAGTTATGTCTTGGAAAGAGATTGAAGGTTTGTTATTATAAAGAATGAAAATAACAATTCAATAATCTGATATCAATAATTAATAAAAAATGATCATTGTCTATAATCATCAACTTTGAAGTAATTGACTTGGGACTCTCCACGATTGTCTCCTTGGCATATTCTGTGGCAGGTTGTTACTTTTAGCATTTTTAAGTATGATTTTAATTCGATTTATCTATGAAGATAAAAGGTAAGAAACCTGCGGCTTAGATTTATACAAATGGATAGATTTATTGACGAACTCGGTTTGTAGAACTTCACCAAATAATCAGTTTGAAAATAATTTCAAAACTGTTTCAAATAAGTCAATTTCATAATGGATAATTCGTTTCGATAACTATCAAATCGCTTGGTAGAATTACTGTAAATTTGACTATTATTTGAATTATAAACCAAATACAAAAACGA
>JAYUOX010000309.1:0-3539 GCA_043760595.1 Cytophagales bacterium | reverse complement strand
GAAAATCAATTGGATTTAGAGCCAATTTTAGCCATTGTTAATCGGTTAAATATTCGTCATTTTACCGATGGTTATGATAATGATGAAAACGTTTTGAGCGAAATTGAGCATAAATATAGAAAAGAAGGATTAGCGAAATTTGGTGGTATTCTTAAATCAAAACAAGGCTATAATCCTTCAAAATCAGAATTTTACGAGGTTTAAGGTTGAGCATCTCCGATGCTTTCTTCACATAATTTTACTTTTTCTACAAAGGTTATACTTCTCCGAAGTGAAGTATTCTCTATCACTTCGGAGAAGTATAACCTTTGTAGAAAACAATGATTTCATACGTTAAAGGCTTCGGAGAAGCCAAACCTTAAATTCTGATACAGATTTTTGCTCAACATGAAAATAAGATTAGACCAAAATCACATTCCGCCTGTGGCTATGCACCCTGGCGAATTATTGCGTAACGAAATCAAAGAAAGAGGGCTTAAACAAACAGATTTAGCAAACAAATTATCAATTAGCCAACCTTTTTTGAATGGTTTATTGAGAGAAAAAAAGAAAATTAGCATTGAATTAGCCATCAAATTAGAAGAAGTATTAGGCATTGAAGCCGAACTTTGGGTTAAACTCCAACGACTTTTTGATAAGATGGAAACAAGGAATAAAACAGAAATAAGTCTTCAAAATCTGAATATTTCATCTCAAAAGAGAGAGAGTATTTTGGGGGCTATGATGGCGTGGAAATTAACTATTGTGTCAGGAAATATAAAAAATAATAAGATTTTGGCATTAATCATAGGAGGCATAAGTGTACTACTAATGTTCTTCCCTGTTCATTTGTATTATGAGTATCATTTTTCAGGCAAACTCTTTTATTTTATGTATTCTGATTGGGTGCTATTAATGAATTTTTTAATTGCAATAACTGGAATATTTTTATCAAGACTCTTATACAGGGGAAAAGTTGGCGTTAAAATTACCTTGTTTACGACAGTAATTTTATGGATATTAACTTTTTATAATTATTTCAATATTTAGAATATTCTAAATTCAATACCTCACTTATATTTTGATGTAAATTATAAAAAACAAAGGCGAAAAATTTAAGATGAATATGAGTAATGAAATTATACATAATAATGATTACAAAGATTGGTCGGCGTTCATTTTCAGTAAGATAAGAACTGCACAAACTCAAACAGCCATAAAAGTTAATGCAGAATTATTAACCTTATATTGGGAGATTGGAAATTCTATCATTGAGCAACAAAATCAAAACGGTTGGGGAAGTAAAATCATTGACTTATTAGCAAGGGATTTGGCTGAAAATTTCCCTGATAACAAAGGGTTCTCGGTTCGCAACCTTAAATATATGAGGGCTTTCGCAGAGGCTTATCCACAATTTCCAATTGTGCAAGTGCCGCTTGCACAATCAGAAACTTCATTTGTGCAAGTGCCACTTGCACAAATTACGTGGTATCACCACATTAGTTTACTCACAAAGGTAAAAGACACAACAGAAAGAGCATTTTACATAGCTGAAACCGCTAAAAATGAATGGAGTAGAGATATAATGGTTCTACAAATACAGAGTAATCTTTACCTAAGAAGCGGGAAAGTATTAAATAATTTTGAACAAACTTTGCCAGAATATCAATCTGATTTGGCTAAAAGTATTTTCAAAGACCCTTATCATTTTGATTTCTTGATGCTTTCTACAAAAGTCAAAGAACTTGAAATAGAAAAGCTACTAACACAAAAAATTACAGATTTTTTATTAGAATTGGGAAAAGGTTTTGCTTTTGTAGGCAGACAATACTGTATTGAAGTTGATAACACTGATTATAAAATTGACTTACTTTTTTATCACACCATATTACACGCTTATGTTGTCGTGGAACTTAAAGCAGGAGAATTTCTACCCGAATATGTTTCAAAACTCAATTTTTACATCAGTGCTATTGATGATAAACTCAAAACACCTTTCGACGAACCAACAATCGGGCTTTTATTATGTGCATCAAAAAGTAATGTAAAAGTTGAATATGCCATGCGTGGATTAGATAAACCTTTGGGAGTAGCATCTTACCAATTGGAAAAATTAGTAAAAGATAACATCGACAAATTGCAGTAGAATAACACAGTAATAAATGAAAGAAAAAATAAAACAATTAGCCCAAGCCCATGCAGGCGAATTTGTGGCTAACCGCAGACATTTACATCAAAATCCTGAGTTGTCTTATCAGGAATACAATACGCAAAAATACGTTGCTGAACGTCTGAAAGAAATTGGTGTTACGCCAACGTCTATCGCCAATACGGGTTTGGTGGCTACTATTGAAGGCAGAAATCCATCTTCAAAAGTGGTGGCTTTGCGGGCGGATATGGATGCTTTGCCTATTGTGGAGGCGAATGATGTACCGTATAAGTCTCTTAATCAAGGAGTTATGCACGCTTGCGGACATGATGTTCATACGGCTTCATTGTTGGGTGTGTCCAAGATTTTGTATAACTTACGGCATGAATTTGAGGGAACGGTAAAATTGGTTTTCCAACCTGCCGAGGAAAAAGCCCCAGGTGGTGCGTCAGTTATGATTGCGGAAGGTGCTTTGTTGAACCCAACGCCCAATAAGATGTTGGGTCAGCACGTGGCTCCGAATATTCCCGTGGGTAAAATTGGTTTCCGTGAAGGAATGTACATGGCAAGTGCCGATGAAATTTATTTTACCGTAAAAGGCAAGGGCGGACACGGTGCCATGCCCGAATTAGGCATCGACCCTGTGTTGATTACTTCGCATATCATTGTGGCTTTGCAACAAATTATCAGTCGAAATCGTAATCCACGTTATCCTTCGGTGTTGAGTTTTGGAAAAGTGATTGCCAACGGTGCGACCAATATTATTCCGAATGAAGTTTACGTAGAAGGAACTTTCCGTGCGATGGACGAAGAATGGCGAAACGATGGCTTGGCTCGTATCAAGAAAATGGCGGAAGGAATTGCTGAATCAATGGGAGGCGTTTGTGAGGTTTTTATTCAGAAAGGTTATCCATTCTTGAAAAATGAACCCGAATTGACTCGCAGAATGAAAGGGGCAGCTATTGAATTTATGGGTCAGGACAATGTGATTGACTTGGATATTTGGCTCGCTGCCGAAGATTTTGCCTATTACACACACCATGTAGATTCATGTTTTTATCGGTTAGGAACTCGTAATGAGGCAAAAGGGATTATTTCAGGTGTGCATACCCCAACGTTTGATATTGACGAAAGTGCTTTGGAAATCGGGGCGGGGCTGATGTCTTGGTTGGCGGTTAGTGAGTTGGGTAGTGATTATTAGTTATTTGTTACTGGTAATTAGTTGAAGGGCATTGGTCAGCGTGCCACGGTTTGCGTGGACTTGTGCGTGAGCCTGGGACGCATAGTTGTGGCACGCTTGGAACTTAGGACCGTTTGAAATTCATAAATCAAACCCAGACGTGCCACGAACTGTGCGTTCCAGTCACGCACAACTCCACGCAAGCCGTGGCACGTCCACAACATTCGTAAT
>JAYUOX010000308.1:0-3545 GCA_043760595.1 Cytophagales bacterium | reverse complement strand
CAATTCGCTATTATTGTATTAAAATTAATCTTCAATATTTTTAAAAACTTCAAAACAATTATCAACATGAAAAAGAAAATCTCTGGCAAATTATCGCTCGGTAAGCGTTTTATCGCACCGTTATCGAACGAGGATATGAACCAAATCAACGGAGGTATTACCCGCACAGGATGCGGTGATCCCGATTACACAAATGATTGTCCCACCAATCGGGGTTGTGGCACTGATACCTGCGGATGTCCCACTAACGGTTGTGTAAGTAATATTTGTACTTCAACACCACTCAGATGTAGTACGGCTTGTGATTTCTAATTTTCACTAATCACCGTAATTAATAATCCAAAGCACTGAGTGAATATCATTTTAGGGTATTGGATTATTTTTTTACCCTGTATTTTTCTTATCTCACAATTTTACTATTTTTAACTTAAATAATTATATCATGAAAAAGAAAATTTTAGGTAAATTATCGCTTGGAAAGCACTAAATTGCATCACTGTCCGATGCAAAAATGACAGATATTAATGGGGGTAATACTGGTGATTCTCATAATTTAAGTATTTGTATCACATGTATAGATTGCAATTACACTATTTTACAAGCATGTGGTACATTAAGAGCTTGTGAAAGTTCTGATTGTAATAATGAGTCACCTCCCCAAATAATTTGTATGACTAATCCTGATACTTTGAGGTAGGGATTGTACAAAACACAGACCAGTTTGCTCATTTTTACTGAGTAAGATTTGTTTGAATTTGTTATTACCAATAATAGTATTGTGGGTATTATTTTACCAATGAAGAAAACATTACAGTCAGCTTAAATTAATGGAATTTTAATAATTTATATCTCTCTTTTACTCTTAAACAAACAAAAAATGAAAAAGAAAATCTTAGGTAAATTAACCCTCGGTAAGCGTTCAATCGCTTCACTGACTCCTGAGTCGATGACACAAGTACAAGGAGGTATTTCAGTTAATGGTGATGATGATTGTGGTCCCCGAAATACAGTAAGAACATGCCCTCCAGCTACTAATACCTGTCCTACTGCATATCCATGCGTTTGGACTGATTGCTGTACTGTGGTTGAGTGTAACCCAATTGACAGCCGTCCATGTCCATGATAGGCTTTTAGATTAACATTAAGACCTTACGCAATCGTAAGGTCTTACTATTTTAAATATTTCATCACTATTTTGAATGAAAAATATCCATACCAAGTTTAACGAAATACTGCAATGTCTCAACCAAGATGAATCTAAGAGTGGCAAGGCAAGCCTAATCAGTGGAGACATTGGTATTATTTTGTTTAATCTTCATGCATATGAACACACCAAAGATGAGTCTATTTATGAGAAAGCCGTTGAACAAATTGAGAAACTTATCGAAAATACCGTTATTGAAGATGCTCAATATACTTTTTGTTCGGGAATTGCTGGATTTGGAATATTCATAGAATACATCGAACAAAAAGGCTGGTTAGAAATAGATACAAACGAACTCTTAGGGGACATTGATGAATATCTTTACGAAAAGATGATGTCTGCCATCAAAACGGGTAATTACGATTTTCTGCACGGGGCTATTGGCGTAGGTTTTTATTTTATTTATCGAAGTCGTAAAGTAGAAATTGCCAAAAAATACGTAGAGGATTTAATACTGGCACTTGAAAATTTAGCTATCATTGAAGACAATGGAAGCATGAAATGGCAAAATTATAATTTTGATAAAAGCTGTTTAGTGGAAGGAGAATATAACTTAGGACTTGCCCACGGTATTCCAAGTTTTCTCTCATTTTTAGTCAAGGTTCATCAAGAAGGAATCTTACCAGAGAAAACCTTTGACATGATTCGTTCAACGTCAAGGTATATTTTGAAAACGCAATTTGAGCTTTCTGAAAATTATTCAACCTTTCCGTTCACCGTAACTAACGACCTTCAAACCGAAACCAATGATTCCCGATTGGCTTGGTGTTATGGCGATTTAGGCGTTTGTTGTTCACTTTGGCAGGCTACTAAACTGTTAAACGACAATTTTATTAAACAGGAAGTATTAAAAATTATGCTTAATGCAGCCTCAAAACGGACTGTTGAACAAACAAGAATCACAGATGCTGGGATATGTCATGGGGCAGCGGGAGCCGCTTTTATATTTCAGCGGTTTTATGATTGGACACAAGAGCCAATGTTAAAAAAAGCGGCTGATTATTGGTATGATGTCACCGTGAATATGGACACCTTCGAGGACGGATATGTGGGCTATAAAACCTACTACACGCCTAACTTTGGTGGAAGTAGAGCATCGTATAATATCTTGGACGGTATTTCAGGCATAGGACTTACTTTTTTATATCGTATCTCAGACATTGACCCTTCATGGGAAGAATTACTATTTATCCGATAACCTTTAAACTTATAAACTTTTGGAATATTCTTATTTTAATCAATTCGCCCTTAGAACTCCACTTTATTCACTTCAAAAATTACAGTCTATTCTCTCTCAAACCACCTTTGAGCAATCAGTAGACGTTCTTTTTATTTTTTTTAAAAATCCTCTCAATCAAGAAGCTCTTTTTTTGGCTTCTCCCGACCTTCAAAATCGTTTACTGGAATATTATAAAGGAGAAATCAAAGATCAATCTAAGGTCAATTCTCTGGCTTATTCTTTGATGAAATATTTTCAAAGGATGACCACTCGTTGTACTCCATTTGGTTTGTTTGCCAGTATTGGCACGGGTGAAATATCCGATGAATCCAACATAATTATTGATACAAAAATTGCTAATAACCGCCACACAAGGATTGATATGAACTATTTATGTGCTTTATCGGCAAAAATTGCTCAAATCAAAGCAGTTCAAGAAGAGATTGAATTTTATCCCAATACCAGTATTTATGTGATTGGCGAAGAGTTGAGATTTGTAGAATATCATTACCAAAAAACCAATAGAATCCATCAAATTTCTTCCGTTGATTTTTCGGAGTATGTTCAGATTCTTTTAGAAACTGCCAAAAGTGGAGCTACCATAAAAACGCTGATTGATTCTATTAAAAATGATGAGATTTCAGCTGAAGAAGCAAATGATTTTATCATCGAAATGATTGATAGTCAATTGTTTGTGAGTGAACTGGAACCGTCTGTTTGTGGCGATGAATTGCTGTTTCAAATCATCAAAACCCTTGAAACTCTGCCCGCTGAAAAGGCTTTTAAAATTGACGAACAACCATGGACGATTGGCTCATTAGTGGAATTTTTGAAAGAACTGTACGTTCAACTTGAAGGAATAGATAACACGGAATCCAACGAAATAAAGGTTTATCATCATTTTGCAAACAGTCTGAAAGTCTTGGGAATTGAAACTGAATTGAGCAAATTATTTCAAACCGATCTGGTCAGACAATCTTTGTCTTGCAAAATTGATAGGAATATTTTATCCGATATAAAAGAGACGGCTCGTTTTCTGAACAAAATTAGTTTCAAATACGGTTCTACAAAGTTAGATAAATTTGCGAAGGCTTTTTACGAGAGATATGAAGATGCTGAAAT
>JAYUOX010000307.1:0-10199 GCA_043760595.1 Cytophagales bacterium | reverse complement strand
GAAGGTCAGCGGTCAATTTATTCACCGCCTCAATCGCCATCGTATGCGTATTTTCGTCTGCTGATGCCTTCCTACGCTCATGGATTCCTGTACGTTCAATTATCCAGTCGTCTGTCAATCCATTCAGTTCTTCAAAATAAGCATTGGTGATAATTTGCTCGGGCAAATAGCTGGCAATCGTATTTATAAACATTCGTTTTTAGTTCTTACGTTAGTGATTTTTAGAGATTTTATTGATGAAATCAGATACACCTCTAAAAACGCCTACAAATAAACTTAATGTTTTAAGAGCGAACAAATGATTAACGGAAAGACACAATTTTTACTTGATATAATGCTATTATTTTTTGTACTATTTCCATGTTTTTTGTATAAAACTTATAAATGTCAGGAAAATAATGAGGAATAAAATTTCGGAATTAAGATTTATTTCATCGTTTATTTTACTCCTTTTATCATAAAATCGTTGTGATTATCGTTTTGGATTTAGATATTTGATAAAAAATTAACTCTAACGCTTTAATCCCCAATTCTACTTAAATGACCCGTAAATTTTACGCACTTTTGGCAATCGCATTCTGTTTTACTACCGCCTTCACATTCACCCAAGAAGGCGAAAAGCTCACCGAAAAAATCCTTGCAAAACTCGAAAAGTACCGATTAAGCACTCCTCAAGAAAAGGTTTATCTGCATTTCGACAAGCCCTACTACATGGCGGGTGAAACGATGTGGTTTAAAGGCTACCTTTTTGATGGAATTGCCCACAAAATTGACTCAGTTAGTCGGGTTTTGTACGTCGATTTGATTGACGAAACTCAGGGCAAAGTCATTGCTACTCGCACGCTCAAATGCGAGGGTTCTACATACGGGGACATACTCCTGCCCGACAGTTTGTCGGAAGGAATGTACCAAATTCGGGCATATACCAATTACATGAGAAATTTCTCGGAAGAGTTCTTTTTTCGTCAAGAAATCAAAATTTGGCAAGGGGCGGTCAAGAATCGTTTGAGTGATACAAATGCCTCAAAAATGACCGAGGCATCGGATGTACAATTTTTTCCAGAAGGAGGGAATTCGGTACTAAATTTAGACTCTCGAATTGGCTTCAAAGCTCTTAACATTTTGGGTAAAGGCGTTGATATTCAAGGCTTTGTCTTAGAAAATCAGAAAGATACCGTAGTGGCTTTTCAGTCCGAACATTTGGGGATGGGATTTTTTAATTACACCCCCGAAGCTCAAAAAACTTACACTGCCTTCGTCAAGCAAAATGATGGAAAATATCGCCAATTTGCCTTGCCAAACGCCTACGAACAAGGTTTTACGATGGCGGTTGATAACATAACAAACAAGGAAAAAATCAAGGTTTTTGTCTCTAATAACTCCCCAAAGCCTACCGATAAATCTGCTGAAATTGTGGTTGTGGCACAACAGCGAGGGCAACTTTGTTTTATGGCAAAAGGAAACGAGAGTCAAAAATCTTTTGCCGTTTCTATTCCCAGAAATAAAATTCCTGATGATGGCATCGTCCAAATAACTTTGATGAATGCCAAAGGTGAACCTGTTTGTGAGCGATTAATTTTTATTAATCAAAATAAACAAATCAACTTAAAAATCACGTCTGACAAAGCAAATTACAAGATTCGTGAAAAAGTAACGGTTAATCTGGAAGCCACTGATGCCGAAGGAAAACCCGTAGAAGGCAATTTTTCCGTAGCCGTAACGGATGCGAGCCAAGTCTTGGCAGAGCCTTTCCAAGAAAATTTATTGAGTTATCTTTTGCTCAGTTCCGATGCCAGCAATTTGTCGAGTGCTGATTATTATTCCGCCCTTCGTGGGAATATCGAACAGCCCGCTTATTATTTTGAAAAAGAAAACGGAAACGCCCCTCGACATTTAGATATTTTAATGATGACCCAAGGTTGGAGAAGGTTCGTTTGGAGAGATTTGATGGCAGATAAAATGCCCAAAATGGCGTATTTCTTAGAAACAGGTCTGGAAATAACGGGCAAAGCCATAAAGCCCAATGGTAAAATAGCCGAAAACGTAACCTTAACTTTACTCCTCAAAAACGAAGGTAAAGTGCCTCAGTTTCAGATGAGTATGACGGACTCGGTGGGTAAATACGGATTTTATGGGTTAGACTTTATCGATACGACCCAAATATTCGTGCAAGGTATGAAACAGAGCGGAGGAAAAAACTTGGACGTTAGCATTGACCCACTACGGGTGTCGCCAAAGGTAAGAGTCGTAAAATTACCCTACAATCCAATGGAATTTGATGCGAAAAATTTAGCAGAATTTCTGAAAAAAGCCAATGAAGCCATTGAATTAGAGAAAAAACTTAAATTGAATAAAAATCAGATGTTGGAGGAGGTTGTGGTAAAAGCTAAAAAAATCGAAGAACCCGACCCTCGCAAAATTTACGGACGAGCCAGTAACTCGGTAAAAGTTGATAATATTCTGTGTGCGGGAGCAACCAACGTCTTTCAGATGATACAAGGCAGAGTTCCTGGCGTGCAGGTTTCGCCCGACGGACAAGGAGGTTTTAAGATAATTATTAGAGGAATTTCAACCATTATGGGTAGCTCAGACCCCCTATTTTTATTAGATGGAATGCCTGTTGATCCTGGTACCATTTCTTCCATTAATCCTTGTGATGTAGATGCCATTGACGTTTTGAAAGGAGCAGATGCGAGTATCTTTGGGTCGCAGGCAGCCAATGGCGTTGTGGCTATTTTGACCAAAAGAGGTGGTAACAATTACGATTATTCAAAAGACCCCGTTTTGGGGGTAAGCATCCAGAAACGAATGGGTTATAATGTTCCAAGAGAGTTTTATGCACCAAAATACGATGTCGCCATCCCCGATCATGTACGTCCAGATTTCCGTTCAACGCTTCACTGGCAACCCAATGTCAGAACCGATGCGACAGGAAAAGCTACCGTAACTTATTGGAATACAGACGCTAAGGCAAATATTAAGATTATTGCCGAAGGTGTTTCTATGCAAGGGCTTGTGGGTGTTGCGAGGGGTGAGTATGGGGTGAAGTAGAGGAGGAAGCGAACAAAAGGAGGAAGGGAGGAAGAAGAAATCGAGAGTTTCAACTTTCCTCCATTCCTCCTTTTTTCCTTTCTCTATTTTCCTTAACTTTGTAATAAAAAATGTTCCGAATAATTCTCTTAACATTAGTCATTGGAATCCTATTTTATGTTGCTCCCAAAATTGGACTTTCCCAATATATCCATCAACAAAAATGGGTTATTTTAGCCTTCTTTTTTGCCCTATCTTATCTCAATTATTTACTGATGCAATTTGGCTTTGCCAAAAACCGTGAAAACTTCGTGCAATTCTATCTGGGAGGCATAACTGCACGGATGATACTGAGCCTAATTTTTATCGGAACATTTGCTTATTCGGGTACTGATAACATCAATATTTTCATCATCAACTTTTTTGTACTCTATTTATGTTACACAGGTTTTGAAATATTCGGATTGTTTAGTAAATTGCGAGACTTTTCGTAGAAAGTGAATCAATTATTATTGTAACACATTGACAATCAACACAAAAGAAAAAAACAAGATTAAGGGTATAATTTATAATCAACCAAATACTTCAAAGAAGCCGTGAACAAGAAAGTGTATTATTCAAATATTTTTGCTTTTTTATTTTTAATTTCAAGCACCCTATTTGCTCAAACAGAACATACTGATTCTACGGCAAATCACGAAGCCGTAACCGCTCACGCAGAAGGTGTAGAACATGGCGAAGAAGAGAAGTTTGATCCAGGTAAAATGATGATGGAACACATTGCAGATGAGCATGAATGGCACTTTGCAACGGCTGGACATACACATTACTCAATTCCATTGCCTTGCATCGTCTGGAATAAGGGAGGTTTGAAAGTATTTTCTTCTGATCGTTTCAAAGACGAACACCACGAAAATACTGCATCTTACGAAGGTTTTAAGTTAGAAGAAGGTAAAATTGTTGCAGAAGACGGTTCTTCGGTGTTTGATGTGTCAATTACTAAGAACGTAGCCTCTCTTTTGGTGAGCGTACTTTTGTTATTTGTAGTGTTCTTCACTATTGCAAAGTCATACAAAGAACGTACTGGAAAAGCCCCAAAGGGAATCCAATCTGTATTCGAGCCAATAATTGTATTTATCCGTGATGAAGTAGCCAAGCAAAACATTGGTGAAAAACATTACAGACGTTTCACACCATACTTATTGACAGTCTTCTTTTTCATCTGGTTCAATAATATGTTAGGGCTTCTTCCAGGAAGTGCCAACGTAACGGGTAACATCGCTGTAACCTTAGTATTGGCAGTGATTGCCTTTTTTGTAACCAACTTAAACGGCAGAAGTACCTACTGGGGACACATCTTTGCGATGCCAGGCGTGCCGAAATGGTTATTGATTTTATTGACTCCCGTAGAAATCATCGGAATCTTCATGAAACCAATCTCCTTAATGATTCGTCTTTTTGCTAACATCACGGCAGGTCACTTAATCCTTTTGAGTTTAGTGGCGTTAATATTTATCTTCAAAAGTTTTGCTATTGCTGCCATTGCCGTACCATTCTCGATATTCATGAACTTGATTGAGGTTTTGGTCGCATTTTTACAAGCCTTCATCTTTACGGTTTTGGTTTCGACATACATTGGAGCGGCTGTGGAAGAAGCACATCATTAATTAATTTGAAGATTTGAAAATTTATTAATTTGAAAGTGATTTCATCAGTTACCAGTTCAACAATTAATAAATTTTTAACTACTCAAGTTTTTATGAGAAACGATAAACCCAATTTGATAGTTGATAAAACTCTCAAATTTTCGTTGAAAGTGATGGACTTTGTAGAGATTTTAGACAAGCAAAGAAAGTATGTTTTTGCAAATCAAATTCTTAAATCAGGAACATCTATTGGAGCAAATGTTCGAGAATATCAAAATGCAGAAAGTAAAGCAGACTTTATTCACAAAATGAAAATTGCAGCAAAAGAAGCAGATGAAACAGAATATTGGCTCATACTGTGTTCATTGAATAATAATTACCCTGACAATCCAGAATTACTGTCAGAAGTAAAAGAGATAATTTTAATTCTTTCAAAAATTATCTCTTCATCAAAAAATAAGTAATTTGAAAATTTGAAAGTGTGTCAATTTGAAAATTACTAAATTCATTTTCAAGTCAATAACTCAAAACTTAGATTTTTCACAGAATGCAGGGTTAGACTCATTCTCAAATTTCCAAATTCTCAAATTAAAGTATTTTTCAAATTTTCAAATATAAATAATTACAATCATGTCAATGTTATTAGAAGTTTCACAAGCATTAGGTCTTGCAGGTATGGGTGCTGGTTTAGCAGCAATTGGAGCAGGTTTAGGTATCGGTAGAATCGGTGGTTCAGCAATGGAAGCCATCGCTCGTCAGCCAGAAGCATCTGGAAAAATCCAAGGAGCTATGTTAATCGTTGCAGCCTTCGTTGAGGCGGTTGCTCTTTTTGCAGCAGTTATCTGTTTGTTAGTAACGCTTAAAGCATAGTTACTAACAGTTATTAGTGAATAGTTATTAGTGATTAGTTGAAAATTAGTTTTGACGGTTTTTGCAAAATAATTTATTTCCTGATAAAGTAAAACATTACAATCAGCATACGTCGCATTAGGCAAGTATGCTGATTTTTTAAAAGGATTAATGTACGGAGTATTAAGTAT
The DNA here is from genome assembly GCA_043760595.1 of Cytophagales bacterium. Classification (GTDB taxonomy): domain Bacteria; phylum Bacteroidota; class Bacteroidia; order Cytophagales; family Spirosomataceae; genus Arcicella. Next base: position 4,483 of record JAYUOX010000307.1, on the reverse strand, counting down.
TGAGTCGTAAGTATTAGATATTGTTTATCACAAATATTTACGGAACTATAAACTATCTGGCACAGAGAGTTTTCCAAGAATAAAAGCCTTCCAATATTCATAGCGAGGGGTTTAAACCCCTCGCTATGAATATTGGAAGAGTGATTTGCCAAATTCTTTATAATTCCGAATATTTTATACTTGGCACATAAGATTTTATACTTCCAACTAAATAAATACTAAAATGATATTAGCTTCCTCCATTTTATCCCCAGATCTTGGGCTTATATTTTGGGCAGTTGTAATTTTTGCTCTGTTGTATTTTGTATTGACAAAATTTGCTTGGAAACCAATTATGGATGCCTTGCAAGAGCGTGAGCAATCAATTGACGATGCTCTTTCGTTAGCGGCAAAGACTCGTCAAGAGATGACAGACTTGAAAGCAGGCAACGAACAACTCATCGCCGAAGCTCGTGCTGAACGTGATAGAGTATTGAAAGAAGCCAAGGAAGCAGCCGATTCGATGATTTCCCAAGCAAAAGCCGATGCTCAAAAAGCAGGTGCTGAGGAAATCGAAAAAGCTCGTAATGCTTTCAATCAAGAGAAAATCAATGCCGTTGCCTCTTTGAGAAAAGAAACAGCGAAATTGTCATTGGAAATCGCAGAAAAAGTATTGCGTAACCAATTGGCAGACCCAAAAGCACAAGAAAGTTTAGTTTCAAGCCTTTTGGCAGACGCTAAGCTCAATTAACAATTATCAATTATCAATTAACAGTTTTCTTTGAGCATTTTAATTAATTGCAATTTGGAAGGATTGTTTTTTGGTAATTCAGAATCCACTTTTTATTTGCTTACATAGTTACAATTATTAATAATTGAGGTCAAGACTTTTGTTTTAACTGTTAATTGATAATTGGTAACTGTTAATTGTAAAAAAGATGTCCCAGCAAACAGTTGCATACAGATACGCTAAATCTTTGTTGGATTTGGCAAAAGAAAAAAACGTTGAAGACAAGGTTTATGAAGATATGAAACTCTTCAACCAAGTTTGCGACGAAAACCATGATTTCTATTTATTGTTGAAAAGCCCGATTGTATCTCATTACGATAAATTGACGGTTTTGCAAAAAGTATTTACGGGTAAAGTAGATGCGACTTCGATGTCAATCTTTGAAATCATTACGAAGAAAAATCGTGAAGAGATGCTTCCACATATTGCCGAAGATTATCTTCGTCAGTATGAAATTTTCAAAGGCATTCAGAAGGCTTATGTAACTACTGCCACTGCGTTAACAGCCTCACAAAAGGCTGATTTTCAGAAAATTGTGGCTGATTCTACTGGTAAGACAGTTGAAATTATTGAGAAAATTGATGAGACATTAATTGGTGGATACGTTCTGCAAGTAAATGACCGTCAGATTGATACTTCGGTAAAAACAAAATTGAACGAGTTGAAAGTGAAGTTTATGAACTAATTTATTAGTTATTAGTTGATTTGCTTCTCAATCGAAAAATATTTAACCCCACAGAAGATTTCTTTTGTGGGGTTTTTGATTTATTTTTACTTACTAATCATTTTACTAAAATGTATTTTACTAAAAATCAATGACTTACACCAATAACTATTAACTAATTACCAATAACTAAGCCCATGAACATTCTTGACGAACTTAATCAAATATCCATTCTGCAAGTAGCGGAAGATTTGGGCTTAGAAGTTCAACGCCACCGCATGAAATGTCCTTTCCACGAGGATGATACGCCTTCCTTGGTGTTGTATCCACACACTAACAGTTTTTATTGCTTCGGTTGTGCCAAAACTGGGAATTCCATTACGCTATATTCTGAAATCAAAAATCTTGATATAAAAACGACTATCAATGATATGGCGAAAGACTATATCACTAATTTTCAACAATATAGCAAAAATAGCAAGAAGCCTTTACCTAAAATAAATGTCTTGAACGCTCCTGAAATCAGGAATTTTCCAGCAAAAGATAAACCAACCGTAGAGATTCATTCACAGATTTATGAGGCTTTCAGAGACTTTTGTTTACAGCAAAAATCGAACGATTTATCCAGAAATGCCTTTGATTATTTGCAACACCGAGGTTTTACGGAAAAGACTATCAAAGATTTTAGAATATTTGCCATCAAGGATTATACCGAAGCAACTTGGTATTTGAAACAGCGATTCTCGTACATTGATTTACAGGAATCGGGACTTTATAATGTCAAAAATAATTTGATTTTTTATTCACACTCTTTGATAATTCCGTATTATCGGGATGGGCGAATTGTGTATCTGCAAGGGCGAGTTATTGGCAAGCCACCCGAAGGCACAAACCGATATTGTTTTTTGAATAATCAGCCTCTCACGCTTTTCAATGCAGATTCTCTGTTGAAAGTTCGCTCGGGCGAGAGTGTGTATGTAACCGAAGGGGCGTTTGATTGTATGCGACTCGTGCAGGAGGGAAAAGTGGCAGTAAGTTTAGGAACTGCCAATATTTTTAAGAAAGAATGGGCAAAATTATTTCAGCGAGTCAATGTAGTTTTTTATTTGGATAACGACGTAGCTGGACACAAAGCAGCCGATGAATTAGAGAAGATTTTTACACATTTCAATATCTCTTGTAGTCGCAAGAATCTACCAGATGAGTACAAGGATGTGAATGATTATTATACAGCGAAATTGGGTAGTAATGAGCAATTGGGGCTATTCTAAAATATTGGCTCATTTTGAGTAAAATATTTTTTTAATCTACGATAAATTGTTCTGAATAAAGACCATTACCTCATACAGCGTCATTTTCTCAGAAGAATGAACATTTGATTCGTTACCAATATGTTGATGATGTGGGAAAGTAGATATTTGAGGATGATGTGGAGTGTTATCCCAACGATGTATCAACTCATCATATTGTGACATCCATTGATAACCGTATTTATATTTATCGAGAATATAACTCTCTGATTCATAAATATTTAGAGAAGTATCGTCAATAAAATTCACCTTAATTTTAAGAACTGATTTTGCTTTATCATTAATTTCTTCTATGATGATATAATTCTTAATTAGATATTCAAACTCTTCAAAAATTGAAATATAGTCAGTCATTTACAAAATTTCTTGAAGACGTTGTTCATAAATATTTACAAAATCAATGGCATCGTCCCAGTCTTGTCCATCATTCTCTTTTTCGATAATTGATTGAGGAAAATTATTAAAACTACTTAAAAAATTACCATAATCTCCACCATACTTTTTAACAAATAAATCTATACGACTACGATAATACGCAATTTTTTGAAGTAACAAACCTTGGGCTTGTATCTTCAAAAAAGTCTCGGAATCTTTGAATCCAAGACTTTGAATGACTTGTTCTAAAACTGGATTTTGTAAAGCGACCATAGTATTTGTTGTTATTCTTCCCCAAACATTTCCTCAAAACTCAATTCAAATCCTTCTAAAATCTTGGATTTGGCAATACCTTCTTCTTCAACTGATGAAAAGACTTTGTATTTTTTATCTTCCAAAGAGTGAACAATAATTGTTTCATTGAGTGGGTCTATCAACCAATATTCTTTGACCCCAAAAGTTTCATAATCATTCTTTTTCTCAACGTAATCCCTTACTACTGAGCCTTTTGAGACCACTTCAACCATCAAATCGGGAACACCGACGATATTTTTTTTGGTAATAATATCTTTATTTTCGTTCGAAATAAACAGCACATCAGGTTCACAAACATTGCCTTCATCGAAAACGACATCTAAGGGTGAAACGAAAACTTCTCCTAATTTGAGAGATTCTACAAAATTGTCTAATTTTTTCGTTACTTGTTTAACGATTCTTTGATGTTTGGTATTTGGAGACGGCATATCTATTAAATGATAATTGCGGATTTCATATCTTGCTTCCGAAGGAGTTTCTTCTGAAAGCCTTTGATACGTCCATATGCCACTGTGGACTGTTGTAAGCATATTCTTATTGTTTTTTACACTAAGATATAAAATGTTTTTAACTTGTCAATTCCCCTTCCTCAAATTCTTATTCGTAGTATCACTTTGTGCAGGTTTTTTCTTAAATAATCCATCCAAAACGTTCTTTTTTTGTTCTTCTAAAATCTTCTTGGCTCGATCAGAAGCCACTTTTTTAATGCTGTCGGTGGTTTGCTTTACTTTCAATTCCAATGCTTCTTTTTCTTTCTGGATTTTGGCTTCAACTTCGGCTTTTTTGGCGTTGGCTTGGCTCATTAATTTGTCTTTTTCGACTTGGATTTTGACTTCAGCATCTTTTTTCAGGCGATCTACTTCTTCCAAGGCTTTGGCTTTTACGGCATCTACTTGGGCTTTTGCTTCCGAAACCACGGCATCTTTTATGGAGTTGGCGGTGCTACTCCCTTTAAATCCAAAAATAGGATTTTTCAAATTTCCGCCCAATGCCAAATCGAACTTCACTCGGTCATTTCCTTGCAAAGATTTACCCGTCCATTTTTGAAAA
>JAYUOX010000306.1:0-10207 GCA_043760595.1 Cytophagales bacterium | reverse complement strand
ATAAAAATCTTACTAAGAAATGGCACATAAGAAAGGTGCGGGTAGTTCTAAGAACGGCCGTGAATCACATAGTAAACGCCTCGGTGTAAAAATATTCGGAGGTCAGCCTGCCATTGCAGGAAATATCATCATTCGTCAAAGAGGAACAGCCCACAATCCTGGTCCAGGTGTTGGTCTTGGAAAAGACCATACCTTGTTTGCTTTGGTTGATGGAACAGTTCACTTCAAAAAAGGATTCAAAGGACGTTCATACGTCGAAATTATCCCTCTGAGCAACCCTGTAATGGTTGATGCTCCTGTGAAGGCTGCAAAAAAAGTAGCAGTTGCAACGGCAGCTCCAATGGCAGCGACAGTAGTTGCTGAGTTTGTAGTAGCACCAGTGGTTGCTGAGATTGCAGAAACAGTAGTGGCTGAGGTCGTAGCAGCACCTGCAAAGAAAGCCAAAAAAGCTGATGCAGGAGATGATTTAAAGAAAATTGAAGGCATCGGTCCAAAAATCGCTGAACTTTTCAATAACGAAGGTATCTTGACTTTTGCTCAGTTAGCCGAAACTTCGACTGAAAGAATGCAAGAGATTTTAGTTGCCGCAGGTTCACGTTACGCATCACACAATCCAGGAACATGGGCAAAGCAATCAGCAATGGCTGCGGCAGGTCAATGGGATGAATTGAAAGCATGGCAAGACGAAATGAATGGCGGAAAGGAGTAATCCAAACGAAATTCAAGTAATATACAGAAAGACTCGCTCAGATTTTGGGCGAGTCTTTTTGGTTTTAATTTATTTCTTCAATATTCTATTTTTTGACTAATTTTGTATCAAAACAATGTAAATAATGGCAAAGCAAAAATCAATAGAGCTTTTAGAACCCATCTTGATTGAAACCTTTGGATTGGAACGTCTCCGTCCACCCCAACCAAATTTAGAAGATTGGTTATCAGCAACGGGTTCTATCAACCATGAAGAACAATATATGCTGGATAAGGTATTAATAAAGTTGATAGACAACGCAGATTCGTGGAATGAAGAAGAATTGAAAATGAGCTTCATTAGTATCATCATACTCATTGCCGATTTTGACAGCCCCATTCGTACTTACTATGACCGTGAAATTTCTGCCGAAATTAATGGGACATTCGTAAGTTCAAAAGTTGATATGATGCTCTCTAAAGGTATAGGTGAGTTGATAAAAACACCTTACTTTTTTCTACACGAATATAAACGAGAAAAGAAATATTCAGGAGACCCCATCGGGCAAATGTTGGGTGGAATGTTGATTGGACAAGCAAAAAATAATGACGATAATCAGAACGCCAACCTACCAATCTATGGTTGTTATGTACAAGGAAGAAACTGGTATTTTAGCTTGATGGAAGGTAAAAAATACGTCATCAGTAAAGGTTTTGATTCTTCCGAAATAGACGAAGCTAAACAGATTATTTATATTTTACGGAAGTTAAAAATATTGATTGATGAGAGAATGAAGGATTGATTAGGGTCAAATATTCAAAACCTTTCAAGGACTTAAACAAATTATTATTGAAAGGGTAAATAGATAAAAAAGCCGTTCCAAACAATTTTGGACGGCTTTTTGGTATTTCAAAAGATGGAATTGATTTTAGATTTTAGATTTTGAAATAGATTCATATAACTTCTACAACCTATTTTTCGTTTTTGATAAGAATAGTTTAAAGAACCTATTCCAAAAATTCTAAATCCATGAAACAATTTTTACTCCTTCTCTTTTTCTTATTCTCTTTTCTTTCAACACAAGCCCAAGATAATCAGCGATATATGGCTTTGTCGTTGGTCAATGTTGATTATCGAAACAACCAAATCGACCAAATCCAGAAGGCGGCTGATATTGGGATGAATGCCGTTATCATCACAGTTCGTTGGGATGTTATCAATCAATTTAAAGTCGGGGCAACTAATCCTTGGGAACAATACGATTTGCAGATTCAGAATGCCCGAAGCAAGGGCATGAAAATCTGCCTTCGCTTGTGTATGTACACGTGGTGTAATGTGAAGGTGATTGGTGCTCCCGAGGATAATTCTGTTCCTCCTTGCGATGGTCTGACGAATGCCGATAGAATGTTGGGTTATGATATGTCGGGCAAAAATAAACGTATCCAGCAACAAGCTACGGGTTATGCAGGTTGTGATGTAATTGACGACTGTGGACACATATTGACGTATAGTTTAGCTTCAAAATCTTTTCAAGAACGTACCCAAAACTTTACTCGAATCGTTACAAATCGTTACAAATATTTACTGGATAAAAACGAATTGCTTTATATGTGCGTAGTTACCACGCCTGAGCAAGAGTTGGGTTTTCCTTATAAAACTACCAAAGGGGCTGATGGCGGTTTTAATGCTATTTTTGACTATTCACCGACTGCTATTCAAGGTTTTAGGGAGTTCTTGAAAAATAAATACAATAACGATTTCAAAAGGTTTCAATTGGCTTGGGGCAACAGAGGGAAGGATTTTAACAGTTTTGATGTTGTTGAACCCACAACACCCATTGGTTCTTTTTCATGGCATATTTTTATTGGTGATGGCAGGCATACACAAGACTGGTATCAATATCGACATAATCTTTTGAAGAATTTTTCGATGAATTTTGTAAAAACAGTTAAGGGAATCGACAGTCGAATCAAGGTCGTGAACGATTATGGTTCTATCATCGAAACTCGTATCGGAAATTATGGATTTAAGGATATTGGCGAAGGCACAGACGGCATCAAAGTAAATAATGCCCCTCTTTCCGACCACCGCCACATCACGGATATTTGCCGAAGTAATTTTCCAGATAAATGGATTATGAACGAAGCCGAAGGACCGTATGCTACTCAACAGCAATTTGAGGAATGTTACACCCACGGAGCAAAATTGATGAGTGCTTTTAACTATAATTTGGACGAACCCGCCCAACGAAAAATGCTCGTGGAGGTCGTGAATAAGTACGTAAAAGGGGTAAATGGGTTGATGAAGCCCATTGAAACTTGTGGTTCGGCTTTGTTTAGTATAGAGGATATGTTGGCAAATGATGGTTGTAATAATGCTGAAAGAAAGGTTGAGACTTTCACCTGTAAATCGTATAAAAACTGGCGAAGTGTGTATGATGCCAACGGAAACAAGCCCGTTAGGATATTATTGAATGAAGAATACGCTACCGACATTCGTTATAATCAAGCTGTTTCGGATTATTCCACTTGCGGGTCAATTCCTAATTTTAAAGATACTTATAACAATGCCTGTGAGAAATTACAGAAACTACCCGATGCCCCAGAGTCGTACCGTGGAGGCGTGGAAAGTGTTGATTGTCAAGAGATTATAGGTTGGGTTTTGGATAATAAAAACTTAGAAAGCATCTTGACCGTAGATATTTATGTCGATGATATTAAAATCGGAACGACTCAGGCAAACCTCGGGAATCGTCCTGATTTAGCACAAACGTACAGTAATCAAAAAGCCTATTTTCGTTCTTTTAAATATACATTGCCAGATTCAGCTTGGTTCAAAAGTAGTCTTCGGCATAAGATTTCTGTAAGGTTTGGCGGGACAAATAAAGTCTTAACACCTTCGACAGAAACCGAAAAAACGCTGAGATGTTCGGGGTCTAGTTCGGGCATTTGTGGCGTAAGATTTCGCTTGGGTATTTCACCCGATTCTTTAGCTAATGTATTTCCGACGGGTTCAGAATTTGAAGTTTCGGTCAGTTCAAATCTGAAATGGAAAGTCGACAAATCAGCTAATTGGCTGACTGTCAGTACAGATACGGGTTCTTTTGATAAAAATTTTAGATTAAAAATTTTAGCTTCTTCCGAAAAAGAAACTCGCACAGGTAAGATAACGGTTACAGGCGAGGGCATCACAAAGTCCATTTTTGTTACCCAAAAAGGTGTTGGCGAAAAGTGTGCTGATTGTAGTAATAATCCCATCATTACCAATCCGATTGACCCCGTGAAAGGTCCAGTGGCATCTTTATCTTACCGTGGATTAATCGAGAAAGCCAATTGTTGTTCCGTAAAAGGTTGGGCGTTGAATGCTGATAATTTTGACGATATACTGACGGTAGATTTTTATTTGGATAAACAAAAAATAGGCTCTACCCAAGCCAATAGAGGTTATCGCTTCGATTTAGTGAGTACATTAGGTTCAGAAAAACTATTCTACAAAGCCTTCTGTTTTGATATTCCTGCGTGGGCGTGGGCGTTGTATAAAGATGGAAAATCTCGACGATTGACGGTCAGGTACGCCAATACGGTTACGCCCCTGGCAGAATCAGAAATCTTCGTTTTGACTTGTCAAGAAAAACAGATTTGTCAAGAAGGCGATTTGTGTATCAATCAAAATGAATTTGATAAAGAAATAACCCTTTACCCAAACCCAACAAATGGAAAATTTAAAGCAGAAATCTATGCCACAGTTGAACAGACAGGGATTTTTAGATTTGTGAATCTAAGTGGTGTAGTTTTGAAAACAGAGAATATTTACTTAAATCAAGGCTTGAATAAAGTAAATTTAGACGTTTCGGATTTGAGTGATGGTGTAATTTTACTCTCGATTGAGTTGGAAAATCGGCGGAAATTATTGGGGAAAATTGTGAAGGGGAATTAAACTATTTTCCAAAATATCGGATTTGTTTAGTTAATTTGTAAAATAAGAAATGATTATGTATTATCCAGAAACAATATCAGATATGGGCATAAATGCCCCCAAAGCACATCAACGAATTATCAGTAAATTGACGGCAAGTTTAGGACATTTATTTTACCACAAGCATGACATTTCGCTCGAACCACTCCCCGAAACTCAGATTGATGAAGGACAAGCAAGCCCTGTACCTGATATTTTATTGTATGATAATGAAACCTACAAAACGCCTATTATCATTGAGGTTTGCCACCCCACCGGTTTGAATAACGACATGAAAAAAATCATTCGTTTGATTGAGGAAAATGACTATGGTATAGAAGAAGGTTTTATTTATGATTATGTCCGTGGAATGTGGTCTAAGTATGTAAAAGGTGTAGGACAAGTATTTGAAAATCAGTCATATTCAGATATTTTAGATATGGATTTGGCGGGGTTGTTGTAATAAAATCACATCAATAAATCCGCCAAAGCCTCCTTCACCTTCACAAACCGATACTCAAAATCCGTCTCCAACTTTATCCGTTGATTCAAGACGTAATTTCCTCCTAAAACTAAACTCGCCATTTCTCCAAAAACCATCTTCAAGGCAAATGCAGGTACATTTGGCATCCAAAAAGGACGTTTCAAGACTTGGGCAGACGTTTTAGTTAATTCATAATTGGTTACAGGATTTGGGGCAATGGCATTGTATGCACCCGTCATTTTTTCATCTGTCAAAGCCTTAATGTAAAGTTCACACAAATCATCCAAATGAATCCACGATTGCCATTGTTTGCCCGTACCCAAGGCAGCACCCACGCCCCAACGCACGGGAAGCGTTAGTTTAGGCAAAGCTCCGCCTTTTTCACTCAAAACAATACCTGTACGAAGTTTGACGGTGCGGATTCCTAATGCCTCTATTTCGTCTGCTCCTCCCTCCCACTGAATACAACAATCGGCAATGAAGTCCGTACCAGCTGTATATTGTTCAGACATATGTTCATCGCCCGTATCAGCACCGTAAAACCCAATTCCAGAAGAAGAAACAAAGGATTTTATTTTATGAGGAAGCGTCTTTAACTTATTGGAAATCAACTGAATAGACTTCACTCGACTATCAATAATTTCTTTTTTACGAGCTTCTGACCAATTTTCATCGGCAATACCCGCCCCTGCAAGATGGATGAGATAGTCGGCTTCGAGGAGGGCTTCTTCTTCGATTTGTCCTTTTTCAATATCCCAATAATACGTTTTTACGGGCTTCCCTCCTACTCTATCTGTGGGTTTAGCATCAACACGTACCACTTTTTTACGTCCAAGGTGAGAGACGGTAAAACCTCTCTGTAATAGTAATTCTGTAAGTCGTGTTCCGACTAAGCCTGAGCCTCCTGTAATTAATACGTTCATGTTACTGTAGCTCGAAGTGGCACTTCGAGTAATTTATCTGTCCATCTCGAAGTGCCACCGTGCGTCGGTTGCTTCGAGCTACAGTATTTAAACCCCACTCCCACCCTTCAAGTTTAATTTCTTCACGCCTTTTCTCAATTTTTGCATAAATCCATTCCCTGGATCGTCTTTTTCAGTTCTATAATTTGGGTCAGATTCTTTCCAAAGTGGAGACTTTTGGAAGTTGGTATATTCAAGATGCCCAATTAGATATTCGATAGATTTATACTTTTTTTTCAAATATTTCACAATCCAAATATTGGCTTTTAGTTGGGCTTCGGTCAGGGGATATTTTTTACCATCGCCTACATTTTCAATACCCAAAGCACACCAATTGAGTCCGATGACGTGGCGAGCCATGAGGTTTTCAGGCATCAATCGGTAAATTGTTCCGTCTCTGTCCACCAAGAAGTGAATCGAAACATTCAAGGCACTCACTCCTTTCAATTCCTTCCGAAAAGACGGCAACATCACTGGATTAAAAGCATTGAAAGAACCTTCGAGCGTAGGAATTGCCGTCCAATGAGCCACAATCATTTTGGGTATAAGCGTGGGTTCAGACTGTTCCAAACCATGTCTTTCCCTAAGATATTGCAGTGATAAAGCTTTTCTGGTAGAATCATAAATGATAGGTCGGTCAACGATTTTTTGAGCTAATCCTTTGAAAATCAGGAAATAAAACAAGACTAAAAGCATAATTTTTTTCATTTTCAGAAGGTTTTGCGATAAAGGAAATGATGAAATCTATAACAATTTACTAAATATTTAATGATAGATTGGATGAATGCGTGAATGTTGAGTATTTTTGGTAAACCATTTGTGTAAGAGTTCTGAGTTTAACAACTTAGAAACTTTGTAACTTAGAAACTTTGTTCATGAATTCTGTATTAAGAAAACTTCTCTCAATGACTGATGTCTTTGGAATCTTTGAACGAGATCCCTTCGGCAATTCCATGCTTTTGAAAAGGGCTATTGTAATGCTTTTGGGAGTAATAAGTTATACCCGATTGCGTGGCGTAAACAAAACGCAAATCAGGGGAACTGAGCATTTAGAAGGACTTCCACGCACGGGAGTGTTATTTCTATCAAATCATCAGACCTATTTTATGGACGTAGTTGCCCTTTATCATGTATTTTTTAGTGTAAAATGGGGGTTTAGAAATTCAGTCAATTTCCCGATTTATTTATTAGCTCCCCGTGCAAGAGTTTTTTATGTGGCGGCTTCCGAAACAATGAAAGAAGGAGGACTTCTTCCAAAAGTGTTCTCTCAGGCGGGAGCAATTTTAGTCAATCGTTCTTGGCGAGCGGAAGGTAAGGATGTGAAACGTGCAGTTGATACTTCGGCTGACGATAAAGTCGGAAAAGGTTTATCGTATGGTTGGGTAGTAAGTTTTCCACAAGGCACTACTACGCCTTACGCACCTCTACGTAAAGGCACGGCACACCTAATAAAAACTCACAACCCAATCGTTGTGCCAGTGGTAATCAATGGTTTCAGACGAGCATTTGATAAGAAAGGACTTCGCTTCAAAAAGGTCAATACAACGCTCACTGTAACTTTTAAAGAACCCATCCGCTTCGACCCAGAAATGCCCGTGGAGGAAATGATAGAGATTTTAAGAGAACAAATTGAACAAAAAATCCCTGTTGAGAAATTAACTTGGAAACGTGAAGTGTGATGGCACGCAGATGACGCAGATGGCTTCGCCAACGCAGATTATCGCAGATTTTCTCTTCACAATTCTGATAAAATTGGTTAAAATATGTTCAAATCCTCTTAAAAAAATCTGCGTAAATCTGCGTTGCCAAAGGCATCTGCGTCATCTGCACAGTCCGCCGTTGCGGTTCCAACAAATCAAAAAATGTTATTCAAAACCCGTGGCATAGTCATCAACTACATTCGTTATCGAGAAACCTCGGTGATTGTGAAGATTTATACCGAAGAGTTTGGGATTCAGACCTACATCGAAAACGGAGTAAGAAGTGCTAAATCTAAGAACAAAATCGCTCTTTTTCAGCCACTTACGTTGTTAGACTTAGTAATTTATCATAAAGAAAACAAAGGCATTCAGCGGATTTCGGAGATAAAATGCAATGCTCCTTTTCAAACCATTCCTTTCAACATTCAAAAATCTTCAATTGCTTTATTTATTACAGAAATTTTGAGTAAATCATTACAAGAAGAAAATGGGAATTCGCCTCTTTTTCATTTTCTCAATAACTCCATTCTGTGGCTTGATGGCGTTACCGAAAACTACGAAAATTTCCACCTGCAATTTCTCTTGGAGTTTGGAACGTATTTAGGTTTTTCACCCGAAAATGCCCACGAAATTTCGCATGAATTGAGCCTTCATAATTTACCAACATTAACACAAGTTCTTGAAAATCAGTTAGATGTGTTAATGAATACCCAATACGACAAAGCCCCCAAGATTGACCGTTTTTCCAGAACCCAGTTATTGGATTCAATCATTTTGTTCTATCGTTTGCACGTAGATACGCTTACGGAAGTAAAATCGTTGGGAATTTTGCAGGAAGTGATGCGGGGGTGAGGTTGTGATTTACACATTCATCGTATATTTACCTTATATCTAAAAATAACGGTTCTACTACGATTTGTGCGGGATTTAATGTAGAACAGGGTTCCAACCTGTTCATGGAGTCCGATAAACAGGTTGGAAACCTGTTCTACTCTTAATCCCGACTATGCGTCCCAGTATCAATAATAGTAGAACCAAACAAACAATGGATTTCGGCAGTAAATTTTTATTCTTTTTTAGTGCTTTGGGAGCGTTTAATGGACTCTTATTGAGTGGTTATTTTCTCTTTTTTACACCTAAAAGATACTTGTCAAACTACTTATTGGGTGCTTTGTTGTTTGTTCTGAGCATCAGGATAGGGAAATCGGTGGTGTATTATTTTGATAAGAGTTTACCTAAAATATACTTGCAAATTGGGCTTTCTGCCTGTTTTCTGATTGGTCCTTTTTTGTATTTCTTCGTAAAATCAGAGGTTGAGCAAGTCAAGAAAATGCCTAAATCTTGGGTAATATTACTTATCATTTGGATTTCCATGATTGTTGGCATAAGTTTCAAATATCCTTATGACACCTATCGACAGCTTTGGTGGGATTATTTAGTTGGTATTATCTATACGCAATGGGGAATCCACCTTGCATTTTCAGGGTTTTTACTGATAGATATTTTTAAAAAAACCTTTCGTAAAGAAAATATAAAACCTTTTGAAAAATGGCTTTTGACTATTTGGGTGGGCAATTTAGTGCTTTTGAGTTGCTATGTTTGGGCAATTCTCGGCATTACCAAGGGTTCTTACATTAATGGTGCTATAAGTTTTTCTCTGATACTCTATTCTGTCATTTTTGTGTTGATGTATCGAAAGAAAACCGACGATTTATCTTCGTTTTCTACTCAGAAATATGCTGATAAAAAACTTAATAATGGAGATGCTCAATTGTTGATAGTAAAATTAGAAAAGGCTATGCAAGAAAAGGAAATTTTCAAAAACCCGAATCTAAAATTAAATGATCTTGCCAAAGAAATTAACGTTTCGGGGCATCAATTATCTCAACTTTTGAACGATAATTTAGAGAAGAATTTTACGCTTTTCATCAATGAATATCGAATCAATGAAGCCTGCAAAATCTTATCCATAAATCGCAACTTGACCATTGAAGCCATCGGTGATGAAGTTGGATTTAACTCTAAATCAACGTTTTTTGCCACTTTCAAGAAGATAAAAGGCATGACTCCCAATCTTTACCTACAAAACATTTCTCCAAATTTATAAATCCGTACTACTGAATTTAGGTTTTCGGACTTTCATCATAAAAGTGTTTCAGATATTTGTTCAACGAAATGAAATAGTTTCATTTTAACAATCAACAACACTTTTAAAATGAAAAAGACAATCTTCTTTTTAGGATTCTCCTTACTCCTATTTTCAGCTTTTTCGCAAAGCCAAACCCCTCCGACAGAAAGGCAATTGATAGAAAAAGCAATCGAAATTTTTTTTGATGGTTGGGCAACTGGCGATACGACCAAACTTGGTAAGGTAATGCATACTTCATGGCATTTAAAAAATTATCGAGATGGGAAATAT
>JAYUOX010000305.1:0-3557 GCA_043760595.1 Cytophagales bacterium | reverse complement strand
AAAATTGTAAATTTCCAAGATATTAGCAATAACTTTTTACGGTTCTCAACTCGTTCCGTAGGCTCTCAAAATGACCAATATTCAGTATCATATTTGAAACTTAATTATCCTCAAAATTTTGATATGCAGGGCGTTTTGGAGAAAGTATTTACGCTTCCAAAATCATCCAACTCAGACCGAATTATTAGCATTCCAAACGTTCCAGAAGGAATACAATTATATGATATTTCTGATAAAAACAATCTTCAAAAAATTGGGTTTGCCAAGAATGGAACGGCAATTGAAAGTATCGTTTCGGGAAAACAAATTTTAGCAACTAATCAATTCAAAAAGGTAGCCGTCATTGAACCTGTTAGTTTTAGAAATATCAATAATTCAAAAGCTAATTACCTGATAATCAGCCATGAAAATCTTTCAAAATACGTGAAAGATTATTCCACATATCGAGCATCTACCCTTGGCGGGAAGTATGATACGCTCTCGGTGGATGTGGATTTACTCTATAATTTGTTCACTTTTGGCGATAAAAATCCTTTGGCAATTAAGCGTTTTTTGAGCATGATGTTACAGAATGGAAAACCTGAATTCGCCTTCTTGATTGGCTATGCGACTAATCCTCAAAAATCTCGAAAAAGCCTTTCAGATTATCAACTTGATTTAATTCCTACGCTCGGTTATCCAGGCGGGGATGTGCCTTTTACGATGGGATTAAACGGTACAGAAACTAATTTTTCAAGCCTTGCCATTGGTCGTTTGGCGACTGATAATCCAGAAACAGTTTTGCATTATTTGAATAAAGTAAAAGAACACGAAGCCAACCCAATGGATGCGTTATGGCGAAAAACTGCCCTAAAAATGTCGGGGGGAAGAAGTATTGGCGAACTCACTTCACTGCGACAATACACCGAAGAATTTAAAGCCGTTTGTGAGAATGGAATTTTTGGTCAAAAGGTAGATTTATTAGCAAAAAAAAACGATAACCCAGTCGAGTTTATCAACGTAACTGAGCGAGTTAATCTGGGGGTGGGAATGATTATGATGTTCGGACATTCCGCCCCTGGACAGACGGATATGGACATTGGTTTTTGCTCAAATGACCTTTTGGGCTATAAAAACAAAGGAAAATACCCCTTAGTCCTCATCAATGGTTGTGATGCGGGCGACCTTTTTGGGGTGCGTACTTCCTTCGGGACGGACTGGGTGAATACGCCAAATCGTGGGGCAATTTTGTTTTTGGCTCATTCAAATTTGGGTTATCCTTTTGCTTTGAAAACCTATTCTGACGAAATTTATAATACCCAATTCACAGACTCTTTGATGTCAGATAAGCCCTTCGGAACAATCATTAAAGAGAGTACAAATCGTCATTTACAAAAGAACTTTGGCAATGTTTATGCCCTCGGAAATGCTCAACAATTCACCCTCCAAGGCGACCCAGCAGTGGCACTTTTCCCTACCCAAAAACCTGATTATGAGGTTAATAGTAGCTCTATTCTTCTGAGAAATTTAGATAAAAATAATGCCCTAAATGCCAATGCTGACTCCTTAAAAGTGGGCATAATTGTGAATAATCTGGGGAGAATTTCGGCTAAAAAATTGAGTATCGGACTCAGACGAATGTATGCCAATGGTACGTTTGATGATTTTGAAAAATTAAGCATAAATCCTGTCAATTTTCAAGATACACTTTATTTTAATGTTCGTAATGATAAAAATTTAAGCGTAGGTAACAATCGCTTTGAAGTAACATTAGACCCTGATAATCAAATACTTGAACTGAGAGAAAACAATAACTCTGTCGTTTATGAATACAATTTTCCCGTTGCCAATATCAATATTTTATCACCCAGAGAGTTTTCGATTGTGAATCAAAAAGAGGTGGTTTTTACTTTGCAAATTCCTTCGGTTGCTAATAATTCTTCGGTAATTATTGAGTTAGATTCCTCCAAAAATTATAGTTCGAGTTTCAAAAAATCTTTTTCTGGAACAGCCCCTCCCCTACTCACTTGGAAGGCAAATCTGTTGGACAAAGACAGCACCGTTTATTATATTAGAACCAAACTTTTGACTGATAAAAATTGGGTTGAAAGTTCTTTCGTTTACATCAAAAACGGAACGGAAGGATTTGCACAAAATAGCTTTCCACAATTAGAAAAAAATACGACAGATAACCAAATAATTTTAGACGGCACAAACTGGAAATTTCCCGAATCTACCACAAAAATTTCGGCAAAAATTTATGGTTGGAATAGTGGCGTACCCCGTCCGTATCGTTCCAATTATGTTTTGTTGAACGACAAAGTTCTCTTGGGCGATGGGGTTTGTTATCCTTGGCAAAATTTCAATGCCGTGGCGTTCAGTCGGGCGTTACGACCTATTTCGGTTTTGCCAAGATTGGTTTGTGGATATGCCCCTTACTCGGTCAATTATCTGTCGTCTGAGCCTTCTACGACAGATATTGAAGATTATTTCACCGCCACACCCTCGGGGAATCACGTGATGATTTGGAATTCTGGCTATGTGGATTACGGAAAATTAACCGCCCAAAATCTCAAAAGATTTGCAGAAATTGGGGTCGATACGCTAAAAATCAAACGCCTCACGCCTGGCACTCCCTTCTTTGCGATTGGTAGAAAAGGAGCAAAGAAACCCAATTTAGAGGTCTTTCCAAATTTTGACCGAAACCCTGATACGGAGATTTTGAGCATTGATAATTTTGAAATCAAAGATCAATTTAATGAAGGAACTATAACTTCTCCACTGATTGGACCTGCCTCAGAATGGGGTGATATTACGCTAAAAATTCAACAAAATGACCCTAAAAATCAATCGTTTTTATATGATGTGATTGGAGTAAATACTCAGGGAGAAGAAACTATTTTACAGAAAAGCATTCAAACTAATCAACTGAAAATCAATACAATAGATGTTAAAAAATATCCATTTCTGAAATTAAAATTAACTCTAAAAACTAATGATTTCTTCGGAAAATCCCCGCAATTAAAATCGTGGATAGTCTCGTACAAGGGCGTACCCGAGGGCGTGGTGGACGTGGTACAATCTTCAAAAATTTCGGATAAACAAGAGTACGAAGATTTTACGGCTAACGTTTGGTTTAAGAATATTTCCAATAAAAATTTCAGAGATTCCGTAACGGTCAGACAAATTTTAACGAATCGTTCTTTGAATAAATCTGAGATTAAACTCTTCAAAATCAAGACTTTATCGGCTAATGATTCTGTCAAAATCAGCATTCCTGTTAAAACCGTTGGGCGAATTGGAGAGAATACGTTGAGTGTATTTTTTAATCCACAAACCCAACCCGAACAGATTTATAACAACAATTCTATTGACTATAATTTCAATGTAATTCCTGATAAAATTAACCCGATTTTGTCGGTAACTTTTGATGGAAAACAGATTCAGAATCATGAAATTGTATCGGCAAAACCAGAGATTTTGATTAGCCTAAAAGATGAAAATTTATTCAGAATCAGAACGGACACTTTGGGTTTAGAAATGTCCTTGAAATCTTGTAAAAAGTGTACTTTCAAACG
>JAYUOX010000304.1:0-3560 GCA_043760595.1 Cytophagales bacterium | reverse complement strand
ATAAGCTATACCTCTCTTGTTGTTACAAAGTAGAAGAGTATAGCTTGTGTTAATTAAGTGCAGAAGGTTAGATTTACAGGTTGAACGCATTTAAAAATGCGAGTTATTTATAAATTTAAGAACTTTGTCAGATGAACTGGCAAACTTTCTTTCAAGACGTACCCGATTTTCGTATAAATCGCCGTAAGAAGCACAATTTATTAGACATTTTAGTAATATCAGTGTGTGCTTGTGTATGCGGAGCAGACGATTTTGAAGATATTGCCTTGTATGGTACTCAAAAAGAAACCTTTCTTCGGACCTTTCTGGAATTACCGCATGGTATACCATCGCATGATACTTTTAACAGAGTCTTAAAATTTTTAGATAAAGAAGCCTTTGCAGACAGCCTTTATCGTTGGTCGAAAGAAATTTTATCAACGCTCAATGAAGAATATACTCACATTAATATTGATGGAAAAGTACTTCGAGCAACGGCTAAATCAGGTCATAAAAAATCAGGTCTTTGTTTGCTAAGTGCTTGGGTTTCTGACCATAAATTAATCTTAGGGCAACAAAAAGTAAATTCTAAATCTAATGAAAAAACGGCTGTCCCTGATTTGCTTAATAGTCTTGATTTAAAAGATAGTATAGTATCAATTGATGCCATGGCTTGTGATGTTAAAAATGCTGATTTAATTACTCAAAAACAAGGACATTATATCTTAGCGTTAAAAAATAATAACAAAAATATCTGTCAGCAAGTAAGTGAACGATTCGCCCAAGTGAAAACACAACTACCTAAAAATGAACACATTGACTTTGGTAGTGGTAGAATCGAAACCAGAACTTGTTATGTTGAAAATGATTTAACGCTTTATGATGATTTAGCTCATTGGAAACATCTTAAAAGTATCATAATCATAGAATCAAAAAGAGAAATTAAGGATAAAATCAGTTTTGAAACACGCTTTTATCTCAGTGATTTAGCCCTTGAACCCAAGGAGTTTAATCAATATATCCGCAATCATTGGAGTATTGAAAACAATTTGCACTGGCAATTAGATGTTACTTTTCGAGAAGATTTACAAAGAACTCAAACTGGAAATGCCCCTGAAAATTTAGCTATCATTCGTAAATTATCTTTGCAATTACTCAACAATGTAACCGATAAAGAAAGCATAAAAAGTAGAAGAAAATTGGCAGGTTGGAATGACCAATATCTAATTAAAATGCTCTCTAATATTTAAATGCGTTTAACCTGTACCGTATTTGACTTAGAGGAACATCCCGAAAGTTCCTTCTACTTTCGGGATGTTAAACGGTACTCTTATTTTTATAATTTCCCTTAATAAGTTTTTTGAATAATTTTCATCCTAAAATCTTTGTATGAGAAACTTCCCGAAAGTAGAAATAACTTTCGGGAAGTTAAACTAAAATCATTTCAAACGAAATATTTTAGGAACTTCATTATTGATTAATGCAATAAAGTTTTGTTTCCCTTGAATCGTAATTGGACTGATTTGTCGTAATTCACCATTCATTTTAAATCCGCTTTCTTGGGTACTAAGAACTTTGAATTTACCTTTCCCTTTATTCAGTAAAACATCTCCATGACTGGCATCAATAGCTCCTAATTGTGGAACAAATCCCGAATAATTTCCGCCAACAATAATATCTTTTAATCCGTCTTTGTTAATATCAAAGCACGAAATGGCATTTATACACGAAGTCTGTACATTCTCAGGTAAACCTACCAGCGTGAATTTTCCTTTACCATCATTTATTGCAACAACGGATTTTCTGAATATGACAGTTTTCACAAGGGCATCATTCAGAACATTTGAAGGAAACAAGTCAGGAAGTGATTTTTGAGCATAATCTGAATGCTTCAAGATTTGTTTTTTCAGAAAGGGAAATTGTTCCGCAAATTCTCTTTTCAAAAAAACAGGCGAATCTTTTCCATTAATTGTTTTAGTCAAAATTTTATCAATTGAACCATTACTATCAAAATCCTTCACCCAAATTTTTAAAGGTGATTCTTCGGAAGCATTAAGATTGAAGTTTTCGCCTATGTTGCCTAATATTAAGTCGTTATCTCCGTCATTATCAATATCTACCACTTTTAATGCACCCCAAAAACCCGTAAATTTTTCCATCGCAGTTTCCATTTTGACTAAGGTTTTACCTTGCAAAGTAAAAACTGTTGGAGACATCCAATCGCCAACAACAATGAGTTCTTTCTTTTTATCCCCATTCAAATCCTCCCAATAAGCATCCCTAATCATTCCTAATTGGGCAAATTCTGAACTCACAAATTTAGAAACATCATTGAACTCTCCTACCCCATTGTTTTCATACATAAAACTCGAAGGATTCAACCCATATTGTTGTGATTCATTCCGACTTCCAACGAATAAATCAATGTCTCCATCATTATCATAATCATAAGGAGCAATAACGGAGGTGTTTGTTGTATTCGAGGGAATTGCTCTACCGTTGATGGTAAAATTGCCTTTCCCATCGTTCATATAAAGCCTATCCATCAATTCCCGTTGACCATTCGGAAATTCATTTCCACCACTTCCAACGTATAAATCAAGGTCTCCATCTTTATCAGCATCAAAAAACTGGGCGGCAGTATCTTCAAAATAGGCAAGTCGAGAAAAAACTTCTTGCACACTTTTCTTGAACCCCGAACCAGTTTGTAAATATAAAACGCCCGCTTGCCCTTTCGCACCACAAATAAACAAGTCTTCCATACTATCAGCATTCACATCCCCAACGGCACATTTCGGACCTTCTTTTGATAATAAAACAGGAAGATTTTTTTCTTGAAAATAATCATCATAATCGTCTTCTTGGTGTTTTTCTAAGGCAATTGTGTTAGGTTCAAAAAATGAATTTTGTTGTAAATTTTGTGGTATTCCTACATCTTTTTTTGCTTCTTTAATTGATAACGAATGCGTCTTGTCAATCGCTGGATTTTTGATAACACTCACTCGTCTATCAGCCCATGAAATTTTAATAGAATCAATCTTTTGATTTTGCCCTAAGCCAATTGTAAGTGCATATTCCGCACTTGACTGAAATCCTCGGGATGGATTAATAGAACGTGTCAAAATCATATTATTAGCGTAGACATCCACCTTGCTCCCAATGGCAAACACATTTTGACCTTCTCCTTGAAGTTTTATTTTGACAAAATGATTTTTAACTTCTTTCTTTTCGCTATGATTTTGATAGACAAAACTGGGCATATTGACATTATTTACCACCAAATCCAAATCTCCGTCATTGTCTAAATCACCATAAGCAGCACCATTTGAAAAGGAAGGTTGAGAGAATCCGAAAGATTGAGCTTTTTCTTCAAACTTATTATTTTTCGTATTATGGAAAAAACTATTAACAATAGGCTTAGAAGGCATTTTTTTGATAATTTCTGAAAAACTTTCTTTCACGCCCGTACTTTCCATTTTTTGCATTAATTCATCAGCAAAGAAATCAATGAAATCTTGGTCAATTACATCGTTATAAATTCCGTTACAAACGTATATATCATTAAAAGCATCATTATCAGC
>JAYUOX010000303.1:0-3571 GCA_043760595.1 Cytophagales bacterium | reverse complement strand
TTTCGGATATTGGCGATACTTCGATTGGTATTATCGGTTGTACATTCCACTAAAATCGCAATGCCATGAGCCGCATATCCTTCATAGATAATCTCTTTGTAATCCTCTTGGTCTTTTGAAGAAGCCTTTTTAATGGCTCTTTCCACGTTATCTTTCGGCATATTTACTGCCTTTGCATTCTGAATAATTGCCCTCAAACGTGAATTTGAACCTGGGTCTGGACCGCCCGATTTCACGGCAATCACAATGTCTTTACCTATTTTAGTAAACGTTTTTGCCATCTGTCCCCATCTCTTAAATTTTCTGGCTTTTCTAAATTCAAATGCTCTTCCCATTGGTTGGTTATTAGTTATTGGTCGGGCGGCGAACCGCTATCAGTTATTGGTAAATAGTGCTTAACAAGCTAATAGCGGTTCGCCGCTCGACCAATAACTTAAAATATTTTAGTTTGAAATTATTTATTTTCGTTAATGCAATTAATTGCAGTTTTACAAAGTTAGAAATTAATCCTTTTTTTCGCAAAGAGTAAAAGAAAAAGCCCACTAAAAAATGGGCTTTGAATTAATATATTTTGATAATTTCTAACTGATAATTGGAATTACCAACCATCATCTGATTTAGGTTTCACATTTGCTGTTGAAGTCTTCTTGGCAGCTTTCACAGGGGCAGATGCAGTAGTCATTGATGAACTTGCTCCCATTCCTTTCACTTGGGCATCCAATTCCGCACGACTGAAAACACGACTCACGATTTTCCACTCATTGCCAAACTTCAACATACTCAATAAATCAATGTATTTAAAATCTCCAAAAAGAAGTTCAACCGTTGCTAAGGCAGATACGCCTACGTAAGAATATGAGACCATTTTTGTCGAACCACCTTTGGTTGAAATACCTCCTGCGGGCATTGAAGCAACAAATTTGGCTACTGGAATATCTTGAATTCCACCTGCTGCACTTACTGTTCTTAATATTGCCGTTGGATGAAAAGCTTGATTCAACTTGGCAGTTTCGCCTTTTGAAACACCATCAAGGTAGTTATTGATACACATTTTAACGGCTTCATCTTCCGACTGTGCTTTGACAGACACGATATTTACCGAAATAAAAAACAAAAAGAGGATAATTTTGGATGTCTTCATGATTGGATTGCGTTTAGGTTTCACACCTAAAATTAGTATTATTTTGTGATTAAACGAAGTTTTTGGGTTTTTTATTGTTTTGTGATATTGAGTTGTCTTTTCAATTCTTCCATCTCTCTTTTCATTTGTTCCAATGCTTTATTATTTTCGCTTAATGCTTGGTCTTTCTCACTTAACGCTTGATCTTTCTCATTCAAGGCTTGGTCTTTCTCATGTAAGGCTTGAATAAAATCCTCTCTTTCGGTCTCAAAAAAAGCATTTATTGTTCTTATAGCTTCTTGTTCATTCTCTATTTTCTTTTTCTCACTCGGATTTGTCCCAGAATAATGCAAAATGTCAGTTATTATTCTCATTTCCTCTACATCGGTTTCGTGATTAAACTCTTTGATTATTTTATTATCATCCACAAAGTTAGTCTGTTCAAAAACACTTAAAAGTTTATCCAAACGAGTCTGATATCTATCTGTAATTCGTTCAACTTGCACCACATAACTGTCATGTGTAAGTTTCTCCACAAAATCACTTTTAGATACAATTGTCCTATTATTAATTAAATCCTTATAATTTCGTTCAACTTTTAAGCAAGAAGTTTCTATTCCATGCAATTTAAAACCCAAAATATAGATGGTCGTAATAGGCAAAATCACTTTTTTATTTTGTAAAACATCTTGTCTTTTATACTGTTCAGCTAAATAATTCCTAAAACGCATCAAGTCAATTTCATTATTAGCTTTTTGAATTTCTATTAGAACCTTTTTAAGCTCTCCACTTTTTGTTTTAATTGTTGCAACGAAATCAAGCCGATACACCCTAATTGATATGCGTTCCATCACTCTTTTTTCAAGTGCTTCTCTTATCGCCGAATCATTAATATCAATTTCACCTTCATAAGTATATTCCTGTGGTTTTACTTCAATCATCTCAATATTTTCACCCAAAAGTGTACCAATAAAGAATTTGGCAACCTTTTCGTTTTCCATTAATCTCTTAAACACTACATCGTATATGGGATTTGCGATTATCATTATTAAGTTTTTTAAAATCAAATATAAGCATTATTCTCTAACTTCAAGGATTGCATCTTATCAATCATCTACTCTCCCTCCAATTCCTCAGGCAAACCTTCCCCACTCATAAAATACCAAGCTTTATCTGGATAAAGAATTGATTGGGCAACCTTAATGCGTCCTAAGGCACGATTAGCAACGTTTTGGAGAATGATTATCGAGGAATTATCACGATTATTGTGCATATAATAATTCTTGAAACCATGCCACCACCCTGTGTGAAAAGTCATCCAGGAACCATCATCCATTAATTGCAAACGCCAACCAAAACCATAATTTCTATTCGTTGCAAATTTAAAAGTGTGTGCTGGCTGAAAAGCCTGATTAAGCGTCTCCATTTTCACTAATTTCTCAGAATTCAATGCCATATCCCATTTGAACATATCTTCAACAGTTGAATAAACACCTTTGTCGCCCGTTGCACCGTCTAAATGATCGAAAGGAACTTGCCAAAAACCATTTCTTTTAGGAACATAACCCACTGCCGCTGTTGCCATTTGATCAGATTTATAAGGATCATAGATAAAACTATGAGACATTCCTGCGGGTGCAAAAAGATGCTTTTGGGCATAATCTCTGAAATTCATACCTGACAGTTTTTCAACAATATAAGCCAATAAAACGTAGTTAGAATTGTTGTAACTGAATCGTGAATTAGGCAAATAATTAATTCCAGGGCGATATTGAGCGAACAAATTAATCACTTGATCGTTCGACATCGGTACCTTTTTGTTCACTATCTTATCCAAACAGTACACATAGTTAGGAATTCCAGAACGGTGCGTCAGTAAACTTCTAATTGTTATGGAAGAATCATACGGAAAACTTGGAATGTATTTATAGACAGGGGAATCATAATCCACTAAACCTTTTTCATGTAATTGCATGATAGCAACCGCCGTGAATTGCTTAGAAACGGAAGCCAATTGAAATTGTGTTTGGGTAGTATTAGAATCTTTTCTGAAAAAACTTGAATACCCAAAGGCATTTTTATAGATAATTTTTCCATTTTGAGAAACTAAGACAGCTCCATTAAAACCACTAAATTTATGAAGTTTTTTGAAAAAAGTATCTAATTTAATCGCTTTTCTATTGGCAACCTTTGCATCGAAAAGTCGAGAAATACTATCATTCCGAAGCACTACACTACTTGTAGGTTCTTTTGAAAGCTCCTTGGGTTGATGGGAGCAAGAAATTATGCCCAGTCCAAATAAAAAACTAACTATTAGGGCGTATTTTGTAATCTTCAAAAGTATCACGAATTATAAGGATTTATAATGATTTTGTGGTATATCTTAGTAACGTAAATTTACGGCTTGAATTTGATTTATGCCAATCCTTTTTTAATTTAGACAAACACAAA
>JAYUOX010000302.1:0-3574 GCA_043760595.1 Cytophagales bacterium | reverse complement strand
GGCCCGAAGTAGCTTCGGTTGGAGCAACGGAAGAAGAATTAAAAACAGCTGGTGTTGCATATAAAATGGGTTCATTTCCTTTTAAAGCATTAGGTCGTGCTACGGCTTCAATGGATACGGACGGTTTGGTAAAGGTTTTGGCTGATAAAACTACGGACGAAATTTTGGGCGTACACATCATCGGTGCAAGAGCAGCTGACATGATTGCGGAGGCAGTTGTAGCAATGGAATATCGTGCATCGGCAGAAGATGTGGCTCGTATGTCGCACGCACATCCAACCTATACGGAGGCGATGAAAGAGGCTTGTTTGGCGGCTACTGAGAATAGGGCTTTGCACGCTTAGGTTAATTGTTGAAGTTTGAATTGTGGACGGTTCGACGATTCGATTGTTGTTTTATAAAAAAGGCTTCTGAGGTTATTCAGGAGCCTTTTTTGATGTTATTAAAATATATACAGACAAAATTATTATCTTTGTTTTATGAAAAACTTACCCATTGGCATACAGAGTTTTGCAAAACTTAGAGAACTAAATTGTGTCTATGTGGATAAGACACAACTTATTCATCAATTAGTAACAACTGGAACATTCTACTTTCTGTCTCGCCCAAGACGTTTTGGAAAATCGCTTTTGCTTTCCACGATGAAAGAATTGTATGCTGGTAATAAACCTCTTTTTGAAGGACTTTGGATAGAAGATCATTGGGATTGGGCAAAAAGAAATCCTGTATTGCATTTTTCATTTGATGCGATGGCTTACCATCAAGTAGGTCTCAAAAAGGCTATTGAAAATAAGATAAACCATATTGCGGATTCACTGGATATAATAATTGAAACCGAAAACTACAAAGAAAAATTTGAAGAACTTATCCAAAAAGTATCTCAAAAATATGGTAAAGTGGTGCTTTTGGTAGATGAATACGATAAACCGATTTTGGATTATTTAGAAACTTCAACGATGACCTCAGCAAAAGAGAATCGAGATATATTAAGAGAGTTTTATGGCGTTCTAAAAAGTGCTGACGAACATTTAGAATTAGTTTTCATTACAGGAATTTCTAAATTCTCGAAGGTTTCTATTTTTTCTCATCTGAATAATCTTCAAGATATTACGCTATTCCCAAAATTTGCTACTATCACGGGTTATACACAAGAAGAAATAGAATTAAATTTTGAAGATTACCTTCAATCAACACAAGAAAGATTACAAACAACCCGAAAAATTCTCTTGGACACCATGCGAGTTTGGTATAATGGTTATAGTTGGGACGGCATCAGTCGGGTTTATAATCCTTTTGGAACACTTAATTTTTTTAGCTCACAACAATTCCAAAACTTTTGGTTTGCCACGGGTAGCCCTCGCTTTCTAATTGACCAAATGAAAAGGTTGGAAGTATTTAATGTTGAAAATATTGTCGTCAATAATGCCACCTTAGATAAATTCGATTTAGATAATATTGAGTTAGTCCCTTTGCTTTTTCAAACTGGCTACCTGACAGTCAAGGAGTTAGATATTTGGACGGGTGATATGGTTTTAGATTATCCCAATAAAGAAGTTAGAGAAACGATGTATCAATTTTTAATTGATGAAATTGCTCGAAACCCCCATCGCACACATACAGGAATGACGATTAAAGATCTTAGCAAAGCATTTAATGCCAATAATCTGGAAAACGTCAAGGATATTATCAATTCACTTTTGGCAGATTTACCCGCCGAGACTTTCCAAAAACAAACCGAAGGACTTTATCATGGTTTGGTGCATTTGATTTTTAGTTATTTGGGCGTAATGATTCAAAGTGAAATTCACTCCTCAAAAGGCAGAGCCGATGCCATCGTTCAGACTGCTACTGAGGTTTATATCTTTGAGTTTAAATTTAATAAAACTGCCCAAGAAGGTATTGAGCAAATCCATAAAAAAGGCTATGCTTCAAAATATATTGCTTCGGGTAAAAATATTACGGGAATTGGGGTTAATTTCAATTCAACATCACGACAAATTGATGATTGGGTTGAAGTGGATTTATTGTAAAAAGACCTCTGGGGTGATTCAGAAGCCTTTTTTATTATATCAAATTTGTTTCTAAAATAAAACAAAACCCACTCAATTGAGGATATTTTTTCCACAATTTTTCCCATTCTTTTTCCGTAGGTAATCTACAATTCCAAGCCAATTTTGAATTTGAAGATACTATTTGTTTATAACTTGGTTTTTTATTATTTTGAAAGTGAAAACTAAACATTTGAGATTGCCATTTACAATATTCATTTGCTTGGTCAAAAGAAACAAATTTAACGGGTAATTTTTCTGATATAACTTTAATTTTATTCCAATAATCAGGTATCATATTTTTCCGAAATTCTTTTGAAAAATAATTATCATTATTAATATACTCTAAGAAAATCTGCCAATCTTTTTGAGTAACTGTTTGGCTTAAAAGCTTACCTTTTCCTATATCTATCCCACACAAAATAGGTTGATTAATATGGTTAGTTATATGCATAATTCCTCCACCACCATGTCTATTCACCTCTTTATCAGCATAAATTGGATTGGTCAAGTAGTAATCTGTAAATTGATTCATCCCAACTTTTACAGGTGGAAGTGGTGGATTTGGCGGAACTTTTGGCGGTACAGGTGGGAGTGGCGGCGGTGCTAACAACGCAACAAAATATTCCCCCGTGCTTCTATCTGCCAAAATCGTAATAATATTATCTAAGCCTTTCATCTTCATTTTTTTCAAGTCAAAAGTGAATTTAGAAGGCAAATCAGATTTTATATCTTTTACTTTACTTCGATATTTTTTCTTATTTTCAATATCTTCTGTGAGTGTTAGTTCAATTTTATCTAATTCCTTCTGATTATTCCGAAATTCAAACTTGGGAACGTCTAAGTTGAAGCCAATCTTTTTAAAATACTTTGAGGCTTCATCAATTGCTCCCATTGACATTTTAGCTGGATTCATCGTCAAAGCAACCCGATTCTTTCCGTAAATCAACTTTGAGAAAACGTTGTTTTCTTTTACTGATACGTGATTAATCACCTGACTATCAGGCTTTCTCACAATCTTAAAATACTTAGAATTCTCTTCAATCTCTTGATAATCAACGACTTTCTCCACAGAAAAAGCCATGAAAAATGCCCCCAAAATGGGCAGAACGGATAAATACGCTAATCGTTTCATAGGTACGGATTTTTGTTTAGTGAATAAAAAATGAATACGGTCAGTTAAGGGCTTGCGACTGAAATGGTGAGTAGTTGCCAATTGAGAATTTGATGTTGCCAACTTCAATAGAAGTTGTGCATACGATTGTGGATTATGAGTTTTTATCATGCGTGTATCTACCTCATACTCATGGACTTCCGAGAATGAACGCTGATACAACCATAAAATCGGATTGAACCAAAAGATAATTTTCAGAATTTCTACAAACAATAGATCATAGGAATGAAATAATCGAATATGCCATTTTTCGTGTTCTAAAATTTGATTAATTTCATTTTCAGAAAGGTTGGAATCATCAATAAAAATGAAATTGAAAAAGGATGAATTGGCGTATTTACTTTGGGTTGAA
>JAYUOX010000301.1:0-3575 GCA_043760595.1 Cytophagales bacterium | reverse complement strand
ACATTTCTACCAAACCTAATATCCAATCTATATTTCCATTTAGAAAAAATATTTGGAGTGAAGATGTTGTACGTAAGTTGTTAAACAATAGTAATATTGGTCAAATTGACCGCTATTACAGAGATTTTGCTGAAAACAAACATCTTTTAGATAGGATGTTGGAAGTGGCGAATAGG
Source organism: Cytophagales bacterium (assembly GCA_043760595.1). GTDB lineage: Bacteria > Bacteroidota > Bacteroidia > Cytophagales > Spirosomataceae > Arcicella. The sequence continues at coordinate 3,399 of JAYUOX010000301.1, read as the reverse complement.
CCCCTCAGTATTTCTTACACACAGCCTCAAAAGTTGGAACAATTACTCAATATAAGTATCTCGGATTTTAATAAAGTTGTTTTTAGTTATTTGAAAACAACAGACTACCCCCTCAGTAAAGAAACAGATTTTCCGCTTTTGACCAATGAGGATGTACTGATTAAAAATGATATTTTCAAAATATTGCGAGAGAGTGGGGTAGGAGTACCTGCCTATTATGAGGAACGAGAATATCAAGTTGAAATAGATGGCGAAATAAAATATGGTACATATTCTCGTAGTCGTTCTGGCTGTTTCTTCTGTTTTTATCAACAGCGGATAGAATGGGTTTGGTTGTATGAGAACCACCTACATTTATTTGAAAAAGCTATGACCTATGAAAAAGATGGTTATACATGGGGTCAAAATGAATCACTTGCAGAACTTGCTTTGCCTGAACGTAGAGTCGAAATTAAAAGAGAACATTATTTAAAAATTAAGCGTAACAATGCTCGTAAGCAATCTTCATTTTTAGTGGATATTATGGATGAAGAGGAAGATGCTGGGTGTGCGGCGTGTTTTGTATAATTATAAAATAAGAAATATTTGAATAAAATGACTGTTTCAGCTTTTGCATTAGGAGAACAAATCAAATTACAAACATTAGGATATGTATTACATAAGCCGTTATGGGATAGCTTTGCTGCACCCCCTGTTGATATTTCATTTGTAAAATGGGAAATTATAAAATATCTAAATGATGATGGTACAGATTTTAATTCTGAAATAAAGAAAGTCCCCAATAAAAAAGGAGGTCTATACATGTTTTTCATTCGATGTAATATTATTTCTGGTATTACAGAATATCCATTTTATATAGGTAGAGCACAACTTACAAGTAATCAAAATTTAAGGAAACGTGTAAGGGAATATTTTACAACTTTTGCTCGGAATGGTGAAAGGCCAAAGATAACAAAAATGATTAGCTATTGGGGTAAACAGCTCTATTTAGCTTACTATGAGTTGGATGACAATAGCAGTATAGTAGATATAGAAAAGAACCTTATTAACTCACTTCTCTTACCTATGAATGATCAAATACCAGATACTGAGGTAAGGGCTTCTGTCAAAGCATTCTGATTATGATAATACCAGCAATTCAAGCCAAAATTGGAGATTGGAAATATTATGTTACTACTCTCACTTTTGGTCAAATCTCAGAATTTGTCTCGAAAGTGGATGATGAACTACATCAGTCTTCTACCTTGAAAGAGATGATACAAAGAAGTATTACAAATAATTTTATTTCGATAAAGCAATATATTTTAAATCAACCTGAACTGTTTTTCAATTCTTTAGTATTAGCTGTTTATAACGACTATCCAAATTGGAGAGAAATAGAGTTTAAATATGGCGAAGAAGAATCATATCAAATGGGCTTGTTAGATTTCACAGGCAAGCATAAAATTTTCCCTGTTGATGGTCAACATCGAGTTGAAGGTATAAAGGCGGCATTAATTGAAAATCCGAATCTTTTTAGCGAAAGAGTCTCAGTGATATTTATTGCTCATAGTAATGATTCAAATGGGATGCAACGAACAAGAAGACTTTTTTCAACATTAAACAGATATGCTAAACCTGTCACTAAAGATGATACTATTGCATTAGATGAAGATGATAGTATTGCAATAGTAACGAGAGAATTATTAGAGAGTTTTGACTTATTTATGGGAAAAAGAGTTACCAAGTCTGGTAATAAAGCAATAGCTGATAATGATAAAGATGCTTTTACTTCAATAATCACATTGTACCAATGTAATGAGGAGCTTTTAAAGTTATTTAGGAAAGAAAGGAAGCAGTTTTTTCCTAACTCAATAAGGGATAAAAAAAACCATATTGACTATTTGAAATTTCGTCCAAGTGAAGAAGAAATTTTACTATTTAACAATTATTGTTTAGATTTTTGGACTGCATTTAAAGAAAATTTTGGAGTGATTAAATCTTTTTTAGGAAACGAACAAAAACAACCCGCCTTAGAATTTAGAAATAAAGAAAACGGAGGTAATCTTTTATTTAGACCAATCGGCTTACTGCCAATAATACAAGTGGTAGTTGAAATCAAAAAAAGACTTGGTATATCATACAAAGAAATTTTCCAAAGGCTTAATAGTATTGACTTAACAATTTCAAAGAATCCATGGAGGAATGTAGTTTGGAATCCAAATGAGAGAACAATGGAAATGGGAGAGAAGGTATTGACAAAATTGCTTCTTATATATATGTACGGGAAAGATGTTATTAATGAACAAGAAAAAAAGGTTTTGATAAAGAAATATGCAGATAAAATGAATTCAGATAATTTAGAAAATATATTAAATGATATTACAGTATTAACTGACTGATAATTTACAGATGTTAAATCTAATAAAATACCCCCAATCAGGTGAATATCGAACAGGCACAGAGAATGAGCCACTCAATTTCTTCGCCGATGTGCTGCCCGAAAGTAAGCAGTTTGATATTTTATTGGGATATTTTAGTTCATCAGCAATACGGGTATTGGCGTTGGGCTTTGCCAAATTTATTCTTCAAGGTGGACACGCACGGTTCATCATAAATCACATACTATCAGAGAAAGACAAGGAAGCAATACTGAGGGGGGAGCAATCGCCAGCTTCAGATTTTGACTTTTCGCTTCACAGCTACAATCGCTTAAAAGAAAACCTTGATAGCGAAGGAGAGCATTTTTTTAATTGTTTGGCTTGGTTGATAGCATCAAAAAGAGTTGAAATAATAGCCGTGCGTCCTAAAAATAACACTGGTATTTCACATTATAAGTCTGGTATTTTTACCGATGGCGAAAATGAAGTACGTTTTAAAGGTTCATGTAATTTTACAGCCATGGGCTTATTGGGCAATTTAGAAGAACTCAATATTTGGCAATCGTGGAGTGATTCAGAAAGGGAAAGGGTAGCGATTCAAGAACAAAAAGACTATTTCAATAATATATTTGATAAGAAAGCTGATTTTTTAGATTACCTCAAAGTAGAAGATATAGAAATTGCTATCAAACATGATTTTGGTAATAAAGATTTGAATGAATTGTTAGCTGATGAATTTCTATTGATTAAAAAAAAGAAAGAAGTAATTTTAACTAATTCAAAGTTTAGAATAAGATTAGAGCAATTAGAACAGGATTTGCAAAAGCTAAATGTTACTCCACGTTTTCCTTATGAGGGTGGTGCAAGGGAATATCAAGTTGAAGCGTATCATAAATGGAAAGAAAATGGTGGTAAAGGGCTTTTTGCAATGGCAACAGGGACAGGAAAAACGATTACAGCATTGAATTGTGCATTAGAAGAATATAGAAAATCAGAGAATAAGGCTTATCGTGTTCTAATTTTAGTGCCAACAATATCA
>JAYUOX010000300.1:0-3590 GCA_043760595.1 Cytophagales bacterium | reverse complement strand
GAAATGCCACCGTATCAGTTGTCATATTGGGAACGGCTTTATTGAACAAACGAAGCGAACCGCCAGACAATTCTAAGGGAGATTTAATGATTGCTCCTACGTTATCAATATCATAAAAAATATCACTCGTCAGGAGTTTTTTCAGTACAGGTTCGATGGCAAAATTATTGGCTGGGCTTTTGAAAAAATTAGCTAATGGAATAATCACATTGGTCTCAATATCTTGCGTAACCGTTGGATTGACGTACCATTTATACAATTTTCGGCAAATGAATTTTGGTGCTTCGGGGTGAGCCATTAACATATCTACTAAACTGTTCAGTTCAGTATCGCCGCCCGTGGTCGAGTTTACACCCGTGATGGTAGTATTGTTATATTTTGGGGAAAATGTTTTGTTCGTAATATCGTGTTTATTGAGGTCAAAAGCAGAGCCAAAAGTCGTTGTACCTTCGTACCAATGATTGGTGTAATACCAGCCTGTCAAGACACGGGCAGCAGCTTTTACATCATCTTCGGTATAGTTCAAATTTCCTACAAAATCCTTCTCTCCAACCGTAAAAAGCTCTTGTAATTCACGGGCATAATTTTCGTTAGGACTGTTCTTAACGTTCTCATTTCCATTGAGATACAACAACATCGCAGGGTCTTTGGTGATGACTTTTACGAAGGTCTTGAAGTTGCCCAAAGAGTTCTGACGGATAGTGTCCAAATACCGCCAAACGTAACGATAATCACTCACTATTTCACGGGTTGTTACAAAGTGATTTTGCCAAAAAACTGCTAATTTCTCTAATAAACTCGGGGGTGTATCTTGCCTGATTAATTGGGCGTGCCACCAATATTTTACATACGAACTCCAATCAAAATTATCCGCACTACGGAATGGTCCCGTTACGAAAGTTTGTTGATAATAAGGAGAGGTTTCTTTTAAAACGATGGGAGGCGATGGATTATAATTAACATTATTCAACAAGTCCGTATAGGCTTGCAAGGCTGTTTTACCAGTAAAAGAACCTATTTCCGCTTTGGTAGGTCCTGCCGTAGCACGTCTGAGTAAATGAGCCGCAGTCTCGGCAGTAAGTACAGGAGAGTATTGAGCCAAATAAGCCATGCGTAAGGAATTTTAATGTGCTAAATTAATGGCAAATATAAGGAGGAATTTGAAACGATAATGAAGAAATGGGGATAAATGAGTGAGTGGATGTATTTTTGCCACTCACTCATTTAAGTAGGGTTCATTTGCCTTAACTGTTTCTTCTTAGTCTGTAAAATTTTGCCAATTTTAGGTTTGAAAAAACTGTTTATTAACGCTAATATTTTATGTATTCGTACTATTTTTTATTCTCAATAATGCTGGTCTGCTTCATTCTACAACTCATTTATCTCACTTTCAGAAAGACCCGTGGTTTTCACAATTGTATCCATTGGTACGCCATTTTTTTTCAGTGCTTTTGCTACTTTAATAATCCCTTCCGTTAATCCTTCATCGAAAGCCGTCTCTTTGGCATAGTCAAAAGTATTTTTATTGTCTCTAAAAACTTTTAGACTTTGTTGATAATCATACATTTCATCATCGTTGTATTTGGCAATTTCAGCTTTTTCAAAGGCTTGTATAAAAATAGCATCATTAAACATTTCTGGAATATTTTGAAAATCCTCTAAATGTTTGATAAAGTATAACCATTTATCCAAACGAGTTTCAAGTTGGTCTTGCTCTTTTACAAAATGGGGCATTTCCAAGTACACAAACTTTAATTTTTCATAAAATATTTGGTTATTTTGGTCTTTCAAATGAACAGTATGGATAACTTCGCCTTCTCCTGATTTGATCTTTTCGTCAAACTTAAAGTCCAGAATACCGACACAATACACAAATTTGAGTTGGTAATTCCAATTCCCTTTCTCAGCTTGGTTCTGAATTGGAAAAGTAGCGTAATAAACAGTTCTATCTTTAAAATAATTCTGTTTTACTTTTTGAAGTTCTACAATTATTTTTTCTCCAAAACTATTCTCACAGTATATATCATAAACCGCTTTTCTGTCGTCTTCTGTATTTCCATTTTGATCTTTATCTTTAAAAGTTAAATCTACGATGTTACTTTCAGGCAACAGATTGGTCAAGAAGTCTATCAGCATAGGTTTGCTGGCTTCTTCACCAAAGATTTTTTTAAATCCAAAATCCGTAAAGGGATTTACATATTTTGCTTTCATTTTATGTGATATTATTTGGAAATCCTAACCCTTAGGAACGAGAATTGAATAAGTTATCCAAGTTATATGTTGATATTTTGGAGTAAATCAAGGTAAAAAAAGACTGAGCGGCATTCCGCACATAGCAGCGATACGTTAGTTTTTTTAAACGAAGAGTTACTCCGAAAGATTGATATATAGATGGATAAGTTATTTAATTCTCGTTCCTTATCTACCGCCTCATCAAATTCTTCATATTTGGCATTTTCATTTTGCCATCCTGAACGTTATTCATCATCTTCATCATTTTTTTCATGCCTTCAAACTGCTTTAACAAATTATTCAGTTCTGTAACCGTTGTACCTGAACCATCGGCAATTCGTTTCTTGCGAGACATATCCAAAATATCGGGTTTCTGACGTTCCTTTGGGGTCATGGATTGAATAATGGCTTCGATATTTTTAAAAGCATCATCAGGCACATCTACATCCTTCATCTCCTGCGACATTCCAGGAATCATACCCATAATATCCTTCAAAGGACCCATTTTCTTGATTTGTTGCAATTGCGAATAGAACTCTTCAAATGTGAATTGATTTTGACGAATTTTCTTATTAATACGCTCCGATTCTTCATCGTCAAACGCCATTTGAGCTCTTTCTACCAAACTCAACACGTCACCCATTCCCAAAATACGGCTCGCCATACGGTCGGGATAAAATTGGTCGAGGGCTTCCATTTTTTCACCCGTCGAGATAAACTTAATCGGTTTATCCACGATATGACGAATCGAAAGGGCAGCACCACCACGAGCATCACCATCTAATTTTGTGAGGACAACCCCATCAAAATTTAAGCGTTCGTTGAAAGTTTTTGCGGTGTTCACGGCATCTTGTCCCGTCATTGAATCCACGACAAAAAGTATCTCAGATGGCTTGATTGCGTCTTTTACTGCTGCAATTTCATTCATCATCTTCTCATCAACCGCCAAACGACCCGCAGTATCCACGATGATTACCCGCTTACCCATCTTACGTCCATAAGCCAACGCATTTTGGGCAATTTCAACGGCATTTTTATTTTCTGGTTCAGCGTAAACATCCACGCCCACTTGTTCTCCAAGCACTTTCAACTGGTCAATTGCCGCTGGACGATAAATATCACAGGCAACTAAAAGCACATTTCGACCACCTTTTTTAAGATATTGAGCTAATTTTCCAGAGAACGTCGTTTTTCCAGAACCTTGCAAACCCGCAATCAAAATAACGGCTGGGTCGGGCTTCAAATTAATCGCTTGCACCTCCGAACCCATCAATTTAACGAGCTCTCCGTGAACGATTTTTACCAACATTTGCCCAGGATCAACGGCAATCAGGATTTTTTGTCCCATTGCCTCATCC
>JAYUOX010000299.1:0-3593 GCA_043760595.1 Cytophagales bacterium | reverse complement strand
TAACCCTTTCAGGGTTTATTTGACAGATTTTTATGCTCCGTATGTTTCACATACGGTTATTCATATTAAAGCCCGAAGGGCTTGCGTAACATCAGTTAGTAAATGTAACCCAGACTTTCCAGTTCGGTGAATCGTTAGATAAAATCTGAACTAAAAAGTTCGGGTTACACGATAAATAAAAGCAAAAAATTCGATACCGGAATAAACTTATTCCAATATCGAACCTTTCTGTATAAATCTTATCTTACGCTTTATACATCACCTTTTTCACCGCCTCAATTGTTCCAGATACACTTGGAAGGATGGCTTCAAGAAGGGTTTGAGCATACGGCAATGGTAAATCTTTTGAGTTCACACGAATAACGGGAGCGTCCAAAAAGTCGAAGGCAAAACGTTGAACATGATAAGCGATTTCAGAAGAAAGTGCCGCAATTGGATTGGCTTCTTCCACGACTACGCAACGATTGGTTTTCTTTACCGAATTCAGAACTGTCTCATAATCAATGGGTTTCACCGTTCTGAGGTCGATTACCTCGGCATTGATTCCCATTTTTGTTAATTCTTCAACGGCTGGCATTACGACTCTCGAGAGCATTTTTCCAAACGTTACTATCGTTACGTCTGTACCTTCTTTTACGACGTTTGCCTTTCCGATGGGAATTAAATATTCTCCATCTGGCACGAGTCCTTTGTCGCCGTACATCAATTCAGATTCCATAAAAATGACGGGGTCATTATCACGAATGGCTGATTTCAGTAAACCTTTGGCATCAGCTGGATTGGAAGGAACGACCACTTTCAAACCTGGGGTATTGGCAAACCAATTTTCAAAATTAGATGAGTGTTGCGACGATAATTGTCCAGCGTTTCCAGTTGGTCCACGAAATACGATGGGACAAGAATACTGTCCACCTGACATCGACATCATTTTTGAGGCTGAGTTGATAATTTGGTCGATAGCAACCAACGAGAAGTTGAACGTCATAAACTCCACAATTGGACGTAAACCATTGGCAGCAGACCCTACGGCAATCCCCGCAAAGCCTAATTCGGCGATGGGTGTGTCGATTACACGGTCTGGACCAAATTCATCCAACATTCCTTGTGATACTTTATAAGCTCCATTATATTCGGCTACTTCTTCGCCCATTAAATAAACTGATGCGTCTCTTCGCATTTCTTCGTTCATGGCTTCACGGAGTGCCTCTCTGAATTGTATTTCTCTCATTTTTAGTGTTATCAGTTTATGAGCTATGGTAGTTTTAGTTTTTATTCAACCAACACTATTATAGTTACACAAAATTAGGCAAGAAAGTTTATTATGCCAAGATTAGTTTGGGGGTTCTTGGTAAATTTGATTCCCCAAATAATAACCCGACAAAAAAGCCCCCTCCACATTCCCCATCCCAAAACCATCTCCACCCAAGAAAATATTTTGATTTTCTATTTGATAAAAAGGTTCTCCGTAACGCTTCGTGGCATTGCTAAATTTCCAACGGTGAGTTTGGAATGATACAATATTATCAGGCGTAACGTATTGGTTTACAGACGATAGCATCTCCTCTCCTACCCTTTTTAAATCATCATCAAAATATTTTTTGCTAAATTCAGCGTTAGCATGAAGCGTTACTGTTGGAATTTCGGTAATACCTTTTTGGAAATTATCCGCAATCCAAGCCACAGGTTCATTCTCTAAAATAATGCCTCCACTCAGGATTTGGGTTTGTTCTTTCAAAACTGCCATCACCGCAATACAAGGTTCGTAATGAATACTATCCAAAACGGTTTTATCTTTTTCAGAAAACGAAATATTTGAGTTTTGAAATAAATCCAGAACTTGTGGGATAGGTATCGTAACCATCAGATTATCAAATGAATAACTATTGCCAGATTCCGTTTTGACGGTATTATTTTCAATCAAAATTACCTTCTCATTCACTCGTACATCTACGCCCGAAGCCATAGATTTGGGAATGGTATTCATACCCTTCGCTCCTACGTAACGGATATTCTCCCGTTGTGCAAGTTGCCATGTCCTTGAAATATTTTTTAATTGTAATTCTGAGATAAATACTTGAAATTCAAGGTTTTTGGCTGAAAAATATTGGGCTCCGTGGTCGGCTTTTGCGTTATCAATGGTTCGAGTGGACATCCTTCCTCCTACTCCACGCCCTTTGTCTAAGACGATTACTTCGTGTCCTTTTTTAGTTAAAATTATGGCAGCCGAAAGCCCTGAGATACCTGCCCCGATGATAATTGTTTTCATAGCATTGTAACTTGAAAGGGGGTTGATAAGTTTAAGGATAATATTTTAGAAAGGGATTTCAATAGACTATTCAACCGAAGCATCCGACATTATGAATCAATCTTTTTGACTTACTCTTTGTTAAAAAACTAACGTATCACTGCTGTCTGGCTTTTTTTATCAATCAAATTCCCTCTAATTTCCAAAATATAAGCAAATAACAACCCCAAACCCACACCCCAAAGTATTAATGCGGCTCCGTGAAGGGCAATTACAAAGGATTCACTATAAATTTGCCTAAACCAAACCAAAGCAATTCCATCAAAAGTTGTAGCGGTAAAAGTCATGATTACAATGGGGCGAAGTAACTCAGAATAGGGAAGTTTACTGATTATTTTGGTAAGAAAAATGATTAAAGCTGTCACTGGAAAAGCCAATAGAAACATCCAAATTAAATTAGGATTATTCTCAGTTAAACAGCTTTCTCCTAAAAAACGAATAATCATTACAGCATTAAACCATGCAATAATTCCGAGAACTACAAACAGAGCAATTTTTGTATTTTTCATTTGTTGTTTTTTTAAATTTCAACAAATTTCGTAACTGATAATTACCAATTTTAGACGTTACCGTACAAAATATAACATAGAGGCTTAGAGAATTAAAGATGTGGTTATGCTTTTCTCTATTTCTCTAAATCTCTAAGTTTAAAAATCAACCATCTCTTTGTTAAATTCAACAACCATCAAGCGAATGTTTTTAAAATAATCCGATAACCATTCATACGTTAAAGTTTCTTCGGTAAGTTGCAAATAGAAGTTTTCTAAGACAAGTCCGAAGAATATTTCCGCTAATTTCGGTTTATTTTCTAATCCTATTTCCTTTGCCCAAACTTCCAAAAAAGCATTTCCAACTAATTGATTTGCTTTCTCAAGACATTGTTTAAATGCAGGATTCGACCTATTTACCCGTAATTGACGATTAAAAAATAAATCCTCTTTAACTTCCAAAAGCAAATTTATCAAGGCTGGGTCAATGGAATTACATAATCGTTCTCGGTCGGCAATTATTTTGGCTTGTTCAAGATGAAACGCCAAAAGCTCTTCCATAAAACACTCAACATCCGCAAAAAGATGATAAAATGACGACTTACTTTTTTTTACTTTTCGAGCAATAACTTCAACTTTCAAGCCTTTTTGACCTTCTTGTGAGAATAGTTTATATCCTTCTAAAATCCAAGGTTGTTTGATGTTTTCAGTCATTAATGAGAAGTGTTTTGATAATACTAAGCCTCTTTCTCCTCCCTCGGTCCTCTCATGTGAATCACCAGACCATTTAAAAAATTACG
>JAYUOX010000298.1:0-31465 GCA_043760595.1 Cytophagales bacterium | reverse complement strand
TTAACATTTTGGAAAGAATCACGGAGAATGGAGATTTTTTCGATAATTTTGTTAGCGTCATAGACGTACAAAGGCGTTCCGAATTGCTCGGCTAAATCAGTAAGAGGAATGGATTGAATGTGGTAATACATTTTCGATGTTTGATGTTGGTTTTTCGATGTTTGGGAAAATAGAGGTGCAAAGATACGTTCAAAGTGTTTAAATGAATAAACCAATCTGAAAAGATATGATAATTGAATTACAGAATTTTGGACCGATAAAGTCCTTTAAATTTGATAATTCCAAAGATATGCACGCTATTTTTGGGAAGAATAATATTGGAAAATCTTATGCAATTAGTGCGGTTTATTTGATTTTGAAGGGGTTGAAGTCATACAAAACCGATAATTTCTTTCAGTTTGAAACAATCTTTGATGATAACGAATCTTACCAAATTCTTGAAAACAAAATTCAGGATGTAAAAAGTAAAACTAATATTACTGAGGAAGTTGAAAAATTGCTAAAGTTTTCTGTGAATCAGCAACTTACAGATATTATCCAGAAATCATTTGAAAATTCATTTGACCTTAACAGTCTTCAAAATATCCATAGTAGAGATTCTTTCAAAATCATTTTATCTTTCAACGAAATATGTATTGAAATCAATTTTCTTGCGTCCAATAAAAAATTCATAACTAAAACTGTTTCTTTTAATAAGCCTAATTTTTGGGAAGTAGATACTGTTTTGGGAATGGTAACATTGTTCAAAGACTCTGTTTTACAAGGAAATGCTATACGAATTCAAAATCATGGAACAGTTTATAATAAAATCATAAGAGCAATAATGTTTTATTACGTCCATGAATTGCAAAGTGGAATTAAAGAAAATATTTATTTTTTACCAGCCTCACGCTCAGGGCTTTATACCACTTTAAATTCGTTCGGAGCAATATTTGCTGAATTAGCAAAAAGCCGTACTTTTTTCACTTCAAAAATTGAGATTCCAAGTTTTTCAGAACCTACTTCTGACTACTTTCTCAATCTAAATAATATTGATGATACAATTATTTCTGAGAGTTATTCACAAGATTTCGGAAAAATAGAAAAAGATATTTTGAAAGGAACTATTGGTTTTGATAAAATATCCAGAAGGTATCATTATATACCCGATGCAAATCCCGATATGGTTTTTGATTTGTCTGCAACCTCTTCTATGATTTCAGAAATAGCCCCAATTATTGCCCATTTAAAATATATCATTCCTTTGGAAAGTGATAAACCTTCGATTCTATTTATCGAAGAACCAGAGGCACATTTACACCCTGAAATTCAGATTCTATTACTTGAATATTTTGTAAAATTGAGTAAAGGAAATGTTAAAATCGTAATGACTTCGCATAGCAATTATATTTTTAATAAATTAAGTAACTTATTGATTGCTAATAAAATAGATAAAGATAAACTGAGTGTATCACTAATGAAAATGACTCCCGAAGGTAGCGTTATTGAAGACGGGGCAATGCAAATGGATGAATACGGAATTGAGGATGACAACTTCGTGGATGTAGCCGAACAACTCTACGAAGAAAGAATGTCATTATTAGAAAAATTATAAACCACACCTATCAAAATGTTAATCAAACGAATCCAAGAAGACCCGATTCTGAGTGAATTTTTATGTGATGATTGTGAAGAACGTGGGGTTGGGATTGATGTAAGTACAGACGTAAACCGAGACGATTTTATCATCATCCGAGTTGATGAATTTTACAATAAATTAGTGTATCATCCTCCCAAATCGCCCGATTGTTTAATAATTCAGCATTATGGAGGAGATAAATTTGTTTTGTATATTGTTGAATTAAAATCAATTGAGACCTTGAAATCAGAGAATTTAAACGATATACGAGATAAATTTCAGAATTGTTTTAGCGATTTTATGAGTGATAGATTTAGAGATTATTTCTATGATATTCAATACGATTTTACGATTAAATTACTCTTCATTTCTGACCCTTCTGAAAGTAAAGAAGAGAGTAAAAATAAACCCGCTCGATTAGATAATTTACTGGCATTGCCACCTTGTCGTTTTGCAGATAAAAAGTATCCCCTTGATTTTAGAAAACCCAATCCAGTCATCAAACCTTGTCAATAAAAATACTCCAAATGAAAAAAATATTATTCCTCCTCCTAATCGCACAAGCGACATTCACAAACGCCCAAATAAAAAATGGTCCAATGGTTGGTTATTCCGACATGAAAGAGGTCATGCTTTGGGTACAAACTGAGAAACCCGTCAAGGTAAAATTCAATTATTGGGAGCAAGACAAACCGTCTGCAAAAATGACTACGGACGAAGTTTTGACCGTAAAAAAGGACGGATTCATCGCCAAAATCGTGTGCGACCAAGTTACGATGGGTAAAAAATATACTTACGAAGTATTGCTAAATAACAAAGTCGTAGCTCGTGATTATCCGCTCGCCTTTCAGACTCAGGAACTTTGGCAATACCGCAAAGACCCACCCACTTTCAAGTTTGCTTTGGGAAGTTGTAATTATATCAATGAAGAGGCAACCGATAGACCAGGTCGTGGATATGGCGGATTCAACGAAATCTTCAAGTCAATCAACGATAAAAAGCCCGATTTTATGATTTGGGGGGGCGATAATGTCTATTACCGTGAGGCAGATTGGAATACTCGCACGGGTATGATACACCGCAACACACACTCACGCAATGTACCCGAGTTGCAGGCGTTGTTGGGAGGTACCCATCACTACGCCATCTGGGACGACCACGATTATGGCAACAATGATGCTGACCGATCATTTTGGATGAAAAATACATCATTAGAGATGTTTAAATTATTTTGGGCAAATCCCAATTATATCTTCAAAGACGAAGCCTGTACTGGCACTTTCCAATGGGGCGATGTCCAGTTTTTTATGATGGATGATCGTTGGTTCAAAGCACCCAACGAAAACTTTACGGGAGACCGTGATTATTACGGAAAAAAACAATTGACTTGGCTAATTGATGCCCTATCGACCAGTAATGCTACTTTTAAGGTAATCGTAACGGGTGGGCAAGTGGTAAATCCTGCTAAAGTATTTGAGAATATGGCGAACTATGAAGCCGAGCGGGAAGAATTATTAAAGAAGATAACTGATGCCAAAATCAAAGGAGTCATGTTTGTTTCGGGTGATAGACACCATACCAATCTACAAAAATTAGACCGTTCGGGAGCTAATTATCCTTTGTATGATTTGACCGTTTCGCCCCTGACTTCTGGACCGGGCAAGCCCGTAAAAGCCGAAGATAATTCGCCCATAGTAGAAGGAACACTTTTTACAGAACGTAATTTTGCCATCTGCGAAGTATCAGGAACGTTAAAGGATAGAGTCTTGAAAATCAGTATTTTTGATAACAAAGGAGAACAAAAATGGACGAGAGATATTAAGGCGAGTGAGTTGAAGTAAGTACTTAATTTGATGCTCTGTAAAATACTCAAAGTCCTGCAAAATAATCGTAGCCAAACAATGCCCAATAATCTTTGGGGCGAGTGTCCGAAAACTTAATTACGCCCACTCGTTTCAGACTTTTATAGCCATATTTTACAGGAATAATTAACCTTAACGGAGAGCCATGTTTTTTTAAAAGTGGCTTTCCGTTCATTTCATAAGCCAAAATCGTCTGTGGATGTACCATACTTGGCATATCAATCCCAACGTAGTATTTATCATCGGGCGTTTCCATACCTACGTATTCAAAGAGATTATTGGCATCTTTTTGTCCGATTTTATAATGATTCATCACGTCCACGAATCGCACGCCACCCCAATGTTGAATCTGCGACCACCCTTCAATACATTTAAACTCAAAAATTATCTCTCTTTTAGGTATTTTTTTTAAGTCATCCAAGGTGATTTCAAATTTATTCTCACCTGATTCTATCTTGATTTTATAGTCTTTTGCCAACGGTTCGGTCAGTCCCACCGCTCCGTTAAATCTAACTTTTCGTTCTGCCTGAGACTTTGGAAAAATAGGAGCTAAATGGCTGTCTGACAATAATTTAGCGGTTATTTTTTCATTAAATTCCAATATCTTACGCAAGGGTGCGAGTGCGTTGCTGGCATAAGGACTTGCATTTATCCATTTCCAAGCACCTGCAAGCCCAAGACTTGCCGCACCAAAACCAAGGAAAGCTTTTATCGTTTTTCGTCTGATTTGCTGGTCGGTTGTGAGTTCTTCTTTCATGATTTTTCTTTTATTTCAAATCCCGTAATTATGCTTTGAAAATTTTTCCAACCTGCTTTCATTACCTGCAAAATATGTATTACAAAAAACAGCACAAAAGCAATAGTAATCACAAAATGCTCTAATCTGGCGGCTTCATACCCTCCCAAAATTGTGGTGAGCCAAGATATTTGGATAGGTCTAAAAATTGCCCAGCCAGTCAGTATTGATCCAAAACCCATGACAGCTACCAAGGTATAAACGATTCGTTGGGCTGCATTATATTTTTCTTGCGGAGGCAATGTTTTTGCGATGCCTAAATCATACAAAACTACCTCCCAAGCCTCTTTAAAGGACTTTTTTTCTGGAATAATCAATCGCCACTCGCCCGAAATTAGGGTATAAAGAAAGTACAAAATACCATTAATCGTAAACAACCACATCGTGGCAAAGTGCCAAGCCATGCCCTTTGCCAATTGTCCAGATAGCCCGAAAAAATCATAGAATCCCTTTGGGAAAAACTTGAAAAGTAACGTATCTCCAACTTGAATTTTGTAAATACCATTTGCCCAATAAATTAAAAGTCCTGACCAAATCATTATAAAAATCAAAGGAAAATTTAACCAATGAAACCAGCGAATGGCTAAGGGGTGTTTGTTTTTGATGAGTATTTTCGTGTTTTTTTCCATATCTGAGGACAAATGTTTGTTTACAAAAAGACCTACAAGGATTTCAAAATTCTCATAGGTCAAAATTCGCTATAACTTTGCTACTGTTCAGAAAACTTTATTTTGTCTGAATCAGGATTTACAAGATTTAAGGAATAGCAGGATAAAAATCATGAAAATCATTAAATCCCATAATCCTGATTCAGACAAATTATTATTTTTCAAACACTAATTTGTCTAAACACTTAGCGTTGATAAATCTGAACATCGAAAAACAAAAATCAATTCGACGCAACGGTCTCGTCTAAAATTATTGGTGAATCCCAACATCGAACAACGAAGACCAACCATCGAATTTAAGAAAACATTGACCCCAAATCCATCCCTGGGATATTGGGTACTAAACCTTGTGTGGCTTTTTGGAGGTGATTTTTTATTTTATCTTCAATATTTTCCATTGCCTTATTAGTAGCAGCAACGACTAAGTCTTGAATTACTTCACGATCTTCGGGTTTGATGAGGTCTTCGTCAATTTCTATTTTAAGTAATTGCTTTTTACCATTTACGGTTGCCCGTACCATACCCGCACCAGACTCGCCAGTTTCGATTATTGAACCTAATGATTCTTGTGCTTCTTTCATTTTGGCTTGGAGGTCCTTGACTTTGCCAAGCATATTCATCATGTCGAACATACTTTTTGTTATTGGTTACTGGTTATTAGTTCTAACTTAAATATTAGATTATCAGAAATATAAAATTATTTTGGATTGATTTCTAAACTAAATCGACCACTAATAACTATCAACCAATAACCAGTAACTAATAACTACACCGCAATTTACAATACTATTGACTTAACGCAAAAAAGAAACCCCAACTTATCTGTTGAGGCTTCATTATTTATGTTAGTGAACAGGTATTTAGTATGCTAAAAGTAATGCACCTTCTTTGAACGTAACCTGCCCGATGGTATCTTCTATTTCTATCTTGAAAGCGTAGCTTCCTTCTGAGGCTTTATTACCATTGTTCATCATTCCGTCCCAACCAATGACGTTGGCAGGGGTTTGACTCCCTTGAATCGGATAACCATTTTGTTCATCATGAAAAATAGGATTACCCCAACGGTCATAAATGGTCATTTTCAAATTCTTGATAAATTTACCTTCTACGGTAAACTTGTCATTTTGACCATCTCCATTTGGCGTAAAAATCTGTGGACTCATCGCAAAAGATGGACGGAAGATTTTAATAATGTTTGAGATAGAACCTGGTAATCTGTTGGGGTCGGAGGTATTCCAACCTCCTGGGCGAGCCTCTATCTGAATATAAATATCTTGCCCCTCCGTTTCTGGTAAGGGTGTGGTATTGAAAGAGTAAATATTTTGAAGATTTGTGGCTAAATCTTTAATAGTTGTTCCATCACTCGGATTTACCTTTCTGACAATATAACTATCCGTATTGTAAGAATGGGCATTTTCTCTTGACCAATTGACTGTTGCCCCCGAACTTTTCAAAAATACGGTACAAACTTTCTCAGAAGGATCTGATTCTTTTGCACAAGTATTTGTCCATGTCATATAATAACAATATTGTTGTTTATTGGCATCGGTAGTAAGGTCTTTAAAAATTTGATTACTTGTATTTTGTAATGAATACGCCCCTGTTAAATTATTAGAACGATAGTATTTATATCCATTTGGCTCTACATTCACGGGGGTACTGCTTACATTAAATTGACCTTGTACAGATACATTTTTGTTGTCGTTGGTCATTGTTGCAAAAAACCGTGGAATTTTACTTGGTATATCATTTGAAATAGCCTTAATTTTCATAATTTGAGAATAAGAAAGAGAGCCATAATTTGTCCGTACACGATAAGTATAGTCTTGTCCACAGGTTAGTGAAGTGTGTGTAAATGACAATTTAGTAACATCCGTTGTAGCCTCCAATATTTGGTCAACCGAGCCATCGGGTCTTAATAAATCAACTTCGTAATTGATAAATGGCGTAGGATTTACACCCGAAGGAGCTCCGCCGTTAGCTTTTGCCCATGTAATGACGTTTTGATTATTCTCCGCTTTTGCATTAGCAGGAGTCGTACATATTTCTTGATTACTAATCTCTTTTGTACCACATACTGGATCAACCGCTGCTACTTGATAGCAGTACATTTTGTCAGCATTAGGCACCGTAATTTTTACCAATTCTGTACCACTTGATACTAATGAACTCTGACTCAACACGTCAGTTGTATAGTTATCATAATTTACGGAACTTGTTATATCTCTACGATAAAATTTCCAAAGTGTTCCGTTTTGAGCACCTAATTCAATATTAAACTCAGCTTTTGCAGTAGTACCTGCAATGGAAACTATGCTCGGTTTGAAAAGGGTTGCGGAACTTGGTGTATATACCCCCAAATTGTTTGCGGGCGGATTAGGGCATCCTCCCGTGGTAGTCTCGCCAGAAATATTGATGATAACATTGCCATTGGTGGGATTGCCTGATAATATTTTCTTGAGAGAGTAAGGTAGCGTTTTTTTACCTGCGAATTCAGTTTCTTCTGTACCGCTCAAAGGCGTAAAAACTACCTTATAGTTATCAAAAATATTATTAGTATTTACTGGAATATTTACCTGAAATTCTCCTCCTGAGCAAACACTAACCGTAGCTGCGGGTCTAACTGGAGCAATAATTTCTATTACTTGGCAGGCATGATGAAACCCCGCCCCCCCCGAAGAGGTTGTTCCATTTTCGTATTGAGTAATTACATACTTTCCTGGACCATTATAAAAACTAAAACCTGCTGGATCTGAGCTTTTAGCAATCATTTTTAGGCTTACATCACCATTCAATGTCCCGTAACTTCTATCAGAACTTACAGGGTTAGAAGGAGGAACTGGTAAATTATCGTAATCATCTAACTTAGTAATCCAATAATTTACAGTGGTTAAGGCACTAAAAGTAGAAGAACTTTTAAGATTAACAATCTCTCCTTCACAGATTTTGACCGGTATATTGTTAGTATTTGTCAAAATATTATCGCCATCACCATCAACGTTCACTTTACCGTTATTGATGGTAAATCCTCCAACAGGGTCAATGTGATCAACCTTACACTTTTTTTGGGCATAAGTTTCCTGTGGCATCAAAGTCCATACTACCATGCCTACTAACATGGTTGTTATGTTTCGTATAATCCTATTCATATTTTATGGGTATCAATTTCTCTAAAAGCCTTTTGACACATCACAAGGAATAAGTATTTATTCAAAAGCAAATACAAATCTGAATACATTTGTTTGGGATAATGAAACTACTTATTATGTTTAACGCAATCCTTAGACTTTTTTACATGAGTTTACCCTAAAACTGTTACAAAAATTGTGCTAAGTTTTTCAAAAGGTTACATTGATTAAGGAATATCGCTAAAAATTTTATGGTTGCGTAATGATATATTATCAACGTACCAAATAATAAATAAGAATTGAGAATGGATTTTGGGAAGAAAGAAGTATGCGAAGGATTTTATATTGTAGATGTATACGTTAAAAGAGTAACTCATGTTACGCAAACCTCTTTCCAACGGAATAAAATCGAGTTCTGCGTAACATGAGAGAGTAAATACAAATTTTTAGGAATTAATTATTTGATACACTGTTTAATATCAGATATTTATGTATTTTTTTTATTATCCAAAATAGTTTGGCACGACAATTATAGCGAGAACCGTAAATATTTCATTCATTAATCCCAAGTAATATCAGAACAAAAAACCGTAATTTTGCTTTATAGAATTAATCTAAATACTGTAGAATAAGGGAAAAACTAAAAAAGCGAAGTGCATACTTGCTAAAATTTATTGAATTGATATGACAAAAATAAAATTAGATACCATTGAGGAGGCGATTGAGGCGATTCGTCAAGGGAAAATCATTATCGTTGCCGACGATGAAGACCGTGAAAATGAAGGAGATATGATTTGTGCTTCAGAAGCGATGACTCCTGAGTTAGCCAATTTTATGATTCGTGAAGGGCGTGGATTGATGTGTGTATCACTCACAGAGGCTCGCTGTGCGGCGTTAGGCTTGGAAATGATGGTAGGAAAAAACACCACTTCTCACGAAACTCCTTTTACCGTTTCAGTCGATTTATTGGGACAGGGTTGTACCACAGGAATTTCCGCCCAAGACCGTGCAAAGACGATTTTGTCATTAGTTAATCCTGCAACCAAACCCGAAGATTTGGGTCGTCCTGGACATATTTTTCCACTAAAAGCCAAGCAAGAAGGTGTCCTCCGAAGAACAGGGCATACCGAAGCAGCAATGGATTTTGCCACTTTGGCGGGGTTTCAGTCCTCTGGAGTTTTGATTGAAATATTAAACGAAGATGGTACGATGGCTCGTTTGCCAGATTTACGTAAAATTGCAGATAAATTTAACCTTAAACTGGTAACAATCAAAGACTTAGTAGAATACCGACTAAAACACGAAAGTCTCATTAAACGTGAAATAGCCGTAGATATGCCAACCGAATTTGGGCATTTTGATTTAATTGCTTTCAAACAAATCCAAACGGGGGAAACTCATTTAGCCCTCACCAAAGGTGCTTGGACAAAAGACGAACCCGTGATGGTGCGAGTACATAGTTCATGCGTAACGGGGGATATTTTTGGTTCGTGCCGTTGCGATTGTGGCGGACAATTACACAAGGCAATGGAGATGGTTGAGAAGGAAGGTAAAGGGATAATTTTATATATGTTTCAAGAAGGAAGAGGAATAGGTTTAGTCAATAAACTAAAAGCCTACAAACTACAAGAAATGGGTCGTGATACAGTAGAGGCAAATTTGGAATTAGGTTTCAAAATGGATGAACGAGATTATGGCGTTGGAGCGGCTATTCTACGAGATTTGGGTGTGAGCAAAATCCGTTTGATTTCAAATAATCCTAAAAAAAGAGCTGCATTGTTTGGGTATGGGTTAGAGATTATAGAATCTCTACCAATTGAAATTGCCTCAAATCCACACAATGAGAAGTATTTGAATACTAAGCGTGACAAAATGGGGCATACCTTGAGTTAGGGATTACTACCATTATTTATGGTTTTGGTCATGTTGCACGAAGAGAAACATCTATTCGAGTTCTACGACATCAGATGTTTCTCTTCGTGCAACATGACAATACAAAACAGTTATTTATTCACTAAAAAAAATCACTTTAACCACTCCCCTCCTACTTCCAAAACCAAATCATGCCCAAACATTCCTGCGGGTGTTTGGTAGCCTGATATTTCTTCGGAATCTAATACTTTTTGGGTAATCAATAAAGAGGCTTCAGCAGTGAGTTTGTAGGTTTCGGGGGCTTCTAATCTTGCTTCAATAGTCCTACCTGATGCGTTTGTAGCCTTTCCATAAATCAAAGATTTGCCATTTTGTTGCTGACTTTCCGTTGGACCAGTAATTTTACTATCAACATACTTTTGCAAACGTTTTTTGACAAAACTACTTCGCAAAATTGGGTTAAACAGTACCTGAAATTTCATCATAAAATAAGCAATCTTGGGCACACCCACGTAAGTTTCTATGTTCGGAATGCCCGTGGTGTGATAAGCCGTGGAGACATCCCCCCAAGGAATAGTCATGGCAAAGTGTGTGATTTTTCCGAAATTAATGTCTTTTCCTCTAAACCCTGACGGTTTTGGAATAATCACCCCGTTTTCTCTGACAGCACCGTCTTTGCCCAAACTTTCTATCATGGTCGTAATGGTTCCGTGCGAAATAGTACTTCCCAAACTCATAAAAGCTAATGTTAAATGGCTGGCATCTGGCAAATTAGTATGAAGAAATTTTGCCATACAATCCGTTGGAACAACATCAAACCCCACACCTGGCATCAACACAATCTGGCTCTCGAGGGCTTGGTTGTGGTAGGTTTTTACCATTTCAAAAACTTCAATTTCACCCGTAATATCCAAATAATGCGTTTTGGCTATCAAGCAGGCTTCAACCATTGCTTTGGCAGTTCGAGTAAATGGTCCAGCACAATTAAGCACCAAATCAAAACTGGACAAATGCTTAACCAATACATCGTGATTATCTAAGTCAAACACACGATAATTCAGTCCGAATTTATCAGCAATGGGTTGAATTTTGTTAAAATCCCTCCCCGCAATCGTAGGTTTCAGCCCATATTGTACCGCCAACTCAACGATGAGTGAGCCTGTGTAACCATTTGCTCCGTAAATTAGGAATGACATTTTGTGAGGGAATAAAATTCTACATCAATTTCGTAATAATTTCCTCCACCGAAATCCCTTCGGCTTCTGCCTTAAAATTACGCACAATTCTGTGGCGTAAAACTGCCATTGCTACCGCTTTCACGTCCTCAATATCGGGAGAATACTTACCATTCAGAAGGGCATTGCATTTTGCCGACAGTATCAAGTTTTGTGATGCTCTTGGTCCTGCACCCCACTCTAAATATTTATTGGCAAGGGCATCTGCCATACCCGTATTTGGACGAGTTTTATGTACCAATTTTACCGCATATTCTACCACATTGTCCGCTACGGGTACACGCCTGACCAACTGTTGAAAAGCCAAAATCTGCTCGCCCGTTACTTGGGTTTGTACTTGATATTTTTTATCAGAAGTGGTACTTTTCACAATGTCCAATTCTGATTGATACGACGGATAATCCAACTTTACCAAGAACATAAAACGGTCTAATTGAGCCTCTGGAAGTGGATATGTACCTTCTTGTTCGATAGGGTTCTGGGTTGCCAGTACAAAGAAAGGCTTATCCAAAGGGTACTTTTTGCCTGCTACCGTGACGGCATATTCCTGCATCGCTTCCAACAAAGCCGATTGAGTTTTGGGCGGAGTACGGTTAATTTCATCGGCAAGGATGATGTTGGCAAAAATAGGACCTTTCACAAATCTAAAATTACGCTCATTATCCAAGGTCTCAGACCCCACAATGTCCGAAGGCATCAAGTCAGGGGTGAATTGGATTCTGTTAAAATCTAAGTCCAAAGCATCCGAAATGGTTTGAATCAAGAGGGTTTTTGCCAATCCAGGTACGCCCACGAGGAGGCAATGTCCTTGACAAAAAATAGCGGTGAGCAACATTCTGACGGTTTCTTCTTGACCGATAATAACTTTCCCGATTTCGGCGGTAAGTTTTTGATAAGATTCTTTCAAAGCATCAACTGCTTCAACATCTGACTGGTATTGAGCCATAGTATTTAGGAAAATGTAATTTTAAATGTTCAAGTTGCAATGCTCAATGAACAATGTTCAAGTAAAAAATATGATTTGGTATAAAAATCAAAGTGTCAGGCAAATATACCTGACACTTTACAATTCTAAACAAAATTATTGCCAAAGTTTGTTAGTGGTTATTAGTTACTGGTTAATTGGTGATTAGTTTTTAGAAAAATCTAACAACGAACCCCTAATTTCCAATAACTAATAACCAGTAACCAATCCCCTAATTCCCATTCATCTTCATCACATTGCATTCCTTATATTCATCCACCACATAAATAAAAACATCCTCCTTGGCTTTGGCGAACCATTTTTCGATGGCGGTATTTTTTTTCTTGTTCATCGTGTAAGTTGATAACCTTTGAAAATCATCTTCCATGTTGGCGTAATGTGGTGCGTGTTTTTTCTTATAATAAAGTATTCTCATCGCCGAGCGACCATCTTCTGTACGATATGCCATTGGGGCTGTAACTGTGCCAACCGACATGGTATCTACCGTAAAATAAAGTCCCGATTCCATCGTACCGTCCAAAGGCATTCTGACCGAGCGAGTCTGTGGGTCTGTAATCATTCCACCCGCATCTTGAGTAGCTTTATCTTCCGAAAACTGTTTGGCAGCATTCTGGAATTTCAAGGTATCTCGTTGAATCAATACCCTAACACTATCCAAAAAACGTTTAGGGTCTGTTACGTCAAGTCGTTGATAATCAGGACGTAAGAGAATATGGAGCGCATGATATTCTTGTCCACGAGTTTCTAACAATTTGATGAGGTGATAGCCAAATTCAGACTCTACAACCTCTGACATTTGATTAGGTTTCAGCTTCAAAGCAGCTGCCTCAAAGGGAGCAACCATTGCTCCACGTTTGGCAAAACCTAAGTCTCCACCACGTTTTCCTGAACCAATATCTTCCGAGAACAATTTGGCTAATTCTTCAAATTTTTCTCCATATTCAACTCGTTTTTTATATTCATTTAATCTTTTATAGAGTTCTTCTTTTTGGGCTTTAGTCGTTTTGGCAAGTCTTACGATGTGTCCTATTTCTACTTCCGAAGGTAAATAAGGCAATGAATCTTTGGGGATAGCCTCAAAAAAACGTCTTACTTCTCGGGGCGTAACTTTCACATCTCCCGTAATTTTTTCTTGCATTTTACGAGTTGTCATTTGCTCTTTGATGGCAGAACGTAATTCATCTTTCAAGGATGAAATGGTTTTTCCATAAGCCTCCACAATATTTTTCTGAGACCCAAATTGTTGTTCCATTTGCTCCATACGGCTATTCAACTCACCATCTAAGCGTTTTTCATCCACTGTAACGGAGTCAATTTCTGCTTTTGCCAACATCAATTTACCCACCACAAGGCTTTCTAACAATTGGCATTTGGGAGGGGCAGGTTGTTGGCTTTGGGCATATTGAGCCAATTGAGTTTCTAATTCAGATTTCAATAAGTAGTAATTATCAACCTTCGCAATGATTTTATCAAGCACTATGGGCGTTTGAGCCACGAGCGAATGTTGAAATATTACAGTTAGGATAAATAATAAAAGAAGGGTTTTCAAGAATTTCATGTACAAAAGAATTAAATATAGCGTAAAGATAACGCTTTTTACGGAGTGGATTGGTATAGTGATATAGTTAAAAAGTGTTAATCCAAAATACGTTTAACCTCCTCCTGATTAATCACCACGGGATATTTTGCTTTCAATTGATTAATCCAATTAGCAAAAAGTATATTCTGATAATCTTTCATTACTTGCCCACGGGCTTCTCTGAACGTTTTGGGACGTGCTTCTTCTAATTTTTGGATATTCACCCACACTTGTCTGCCTTTGATTTCGTAGTTACTTTCGCCAACCGTCCAATTGATAGAATCCAAGAACTCATTATCGCCTTTTTTGAAGAAACGTTCTTCAGCGGTAAGGCTACCTGGTTTCAGAGCGTTGAATCTTTTTACAACATCTTCCATTGAATTAGAAAAGAATTTTACGCCCACCCGCATATTTCTTGAACGCTCAGTTTTGGAGACAGGCTTATATTTACCATCATCTTTTTCAATGATTCTTGTGGGAGATATTCCTTTGTTTATCAAGTAGTTAACAATCTTTCTGGCTCTTTGAGCAGACACACTTTCACTTTCTTCGGGGTCAGAATTTCCCGTAATTTCGAGGGTATAGTCCCGATTTTTAGTCAAAATAACGATTAAATCATAAAGCATTTTTTGAGTATCAGTCGAGAAATCAGATTTATCTTTTTCAAAATAAACATCAGGAAAACGGCGATTCATGGGGTACGGAGCTTTTATCAAAACTGTTCTTACTTGCTCCATTGTTTCACGTCTATCAGTCGATATAACCTTTGCCAAAACTCGATTGGTATATTGATAATTTTGGGCGTTTTGATTAAAATATCTTAACTGGGACAATGAGTCTAATGATTTTTCGAGAACATTATCCGTCAAAAAATCTTTCTGTAAAATTCCATCCTTAAAATCCTGTACGTCTGCCCGAAACTCTGGATATTTGATTTCGAGGTTACTTTCTTCGTATCTCAAAATTCTGTCTTCCACAAAAAGGTTGTACCAATCTTTTTCAGATTTATCGTTCAATGCTCCAATTTTGGCTAATTGACGTTGCATTTTAAAGACAAAACTATAGAACTCTCGAACCGTCGAAGGTGACTGATTAATGGTAAAAATGGTTTTACCGAGATAATCCTCATTCCCGATTCTATCCTTATAAAAACTCTCAAAGGCTTCTTGTTTTACAGAAATAGCCTCTTGAAAATTATTATCTTTTTTTAACCGTTTTACCAAGTTTCCTTTGATAATCATACCTCTGGAAGCATCAGAAGCAATTTTTTGACGAATAAAAGGAGATAATTCTTCAAATTTCATCAATGGCTTTTTCTCGACTAACCTAAAAATATGCCAACCCAAAGCCGTTTGAATGGGAGCGGTATAATCTCCTTTATCTTTTAGTGAGAAAACCGCCTCTGTCATTTTTTCATCAATCAATGTACCCGCCTCAAACCATTTATTCATAACTCCTCCGTTTCCTTTGGTTTTGGTATCGTTTGAATAAATCCGACAAACCCCTTCAAAAGGTTCGTTTTTCTTTAAATAAGCATATACTTCGTCAATTTTTCTTTTGGCATTAGCCACTTCCGCTGGGTTTGTGGGTACTGCACTAATCAAAATTTGAGACAATTTTACCCTTCCTCTCGAAGAACGTTTTTCTAAAACTTTTACTAAATGATAGCCTTTTTCTGTCCGTATCGGAAACGAAATATCATTTTTAGATAGATTATAAGCCACAGATTCAAAGGAATAATGATTGCCCAGAACAGCTATGAAGCCCATGTCTCCCCCCTTTTCAGCAGATTTTGTATCTTGTGAATAATTTTTAGCGATTTGTTCAAAAGGTTCTCCTTTCAAAATCCTCAATCTTAACGTTCTGATTTCATCAAATGCTGCCATTGTATCGGCGGGACTTGCGTTATTGGGTACGGCTATGAATATATGAGCAACCCTAACCTCCTCACGCATACGCTCATAGGTATCTTGAACCATTTTTTCAAGAATAATTTTATCTACTAAATAAGGAGTTGCTAATTCTTTGCGGTACGAATTAATCTCTTCACGAAACGCCTTGGTAGTATCTTTACCCATGCGTTGAGCAGCATAGACCGTGAGTTTGTAATTAATAAAATTTTCTAAAAATTCTTTGGATTTATCTTTCTTGACACTATCGCTCTGGACGAGTTTTCGGTAAGTTTGGGATAGCTCATTGGGAGAAACCGTCATGTTACCAATTCGGATGGCATAGGGGTCTAATTGAGCATTTACGGCTTGAATACTGAATACAAAACAAGTGGTTGATATATATAAAATTTTGATAATTTGATTCATAATGTTCTAATCTTATGGGTTTGAAAGGGCGGTATTTCAAACAATTTTTATCAGAAATTCTGTATATTCCCAATACTTTCTTGACGAATCTGATATGAATTGTAACTATTTAGCGTGTTATTTTATTGTATTGGGGTTGCAAACTTACGCATAAATCTTCATAACTCACTTCTCCTTAATCGTCAAATCATAACTCAACTCGTAATGAAAAGTATTTTTGAGATGCTCCCCCTTAAAAACTACGTTGATTGGATAAGTTTTGGGCGTTTGGGGAAGTGTAGAAGTATAGACATCATATTTCTTTTGTCCGAGTAAGTCGTCTTTATCATAATTATCAACGGCTTTTAGTCCAATACCTGCCGCTTGGAGGCTTGCAAACACAATGGCGAGTGGCGTTTCGTACTCACCCAAGGAGATAAACATGGCTGGGATTTTGCCCAATCCTCCTACGGTATTTATTTTATTAACAATGTTTTGAGCTTTTTGATAATCATCCACTTCCGTCAAGATTACGGATGATATTACTTTTCCTTGGGCTGGGATATTGAGGAGAAGTGCTTGAAACTTCTCGCCCAAAACTATCTGCCCTTTCTTCATGCTTTCAACGCCCCAAGAGCCATTGGCAACTTCCAATATTTTATTATTTTCATCCACTGCAGTTAATGAGTACGTCAAAACCACTTCATCCGCAAGGGTTAGTTCTTCTTCTAAGTCAATGGCTTTCAAGGATTTAACTTGTAGGCTAATCGTTCTGTCTTTTGGTATTTGGGTGGTTGCAATGGGCTTCGTGCTTTTGCAGGAAGTGAGTAAAAAAACAATTGTAAAGATTTGTAAAACCTTTACGATTGAAGACTTGAAGAGTTTTTTTGTGGACATTATTTTTTATTTTATTTTTCCAATTCCAAACGTAATATTCCCTCGCCACAAATTACCAATGGGCGAACCACTTGCTTCATTTTGCATATAAGCCAAATCGACATTGATGCGTTTGATAATTTTTACCCCAACGCCAAAAGTAGTAAAGTTTCGTCCTCCTTTATTCTCAGATTCAATAAGTTTACCAACTCTGAGAGCCACCGTTTTATTATACCAATATTCTAAACCCATCGACCAAATGATTTCTTGTAATTCCTCACTCAAACCATCGGGAGCGTCTCCAAAAGACCCCAAAATACCCCCAATGGCAGTTTTTGCTGGAATTAATTTCCCATTAGCATCATAAGTAGGTGTTGGAATCATCAATTTATTAGCATCAATGGTTAAGGTTACAGTATTTTGTTTGTTAATATTCAAGGTTGGAGCAATACCAATTTTGAGATTAGTAGGAATAAAATTTGACTCTGTACCACCATAACTAATCCGCCCGCTAAGATTTGCGATGTAAACGCCATAATTGAGATTAATCAATTTTGTCGAATCAATATCTTGATGAAAAATACTAATATCTGCGGCAATGGTTGAGGCAGCTCCAATTTGATAGCCATAAAGAGATGTCGTATTTAATCCTACTAAAAGGTTGGATTTCAAGTATTTAAGACCAACGCCAAAAGATAATTTAGGGGTTAATTTCTTGGAATAATTAACTCCCAAAGCCCAATCATAAGAATTGAAATTGCCCAATGCTTGACCGTTTAAGTCAGTAGCCTGAAATAATCCTTGGTTAAATAAGGTAAAATTGAGCGACAAAGCACTATTATTATTGGGTAATTTATAGTTTACTCCGATTTTTGTTAAATACATATCACTAACTAAACCAGTCAGCCAAGGAGTATATGCACTATAAAAACCCCATTTTGTAGAAGCAAATGCAGTTTTGGCAGGATTCCAGAAAATATCAGCATAGTCTGGCGAAGTAGCTACACCCGCTTCTCCCAAGGCTCCATGACGAGCATCAAAGAAAGGAAGTATCAAACCTGGGATTGCAGGGGCTGGCACACGTCTTTGATTGGTTAAAGGCACAGATGTTTGTGCAGTTATGAGTTGAAATGTAGTGAATATAATAATTAGGGTGATAAAAGTTTTTCTCATGATTAGTTATTTTTGTAGGTGAAATTTAAAATTAAACACTTGGCTCTTGTTGTGAAAGACAATGAAAACTCCCCTGTCCCCAAATAATATCCGTAGCATCCAAACCAATCACTTCACGCCCCTTGAAAGCCTGTGAAAGTATATCCAAAGCCACATCATCATTTTTGCACTGATAAGTTGGTACAATCACTCCTGCATTACAAATCAAGAAATTGGCATACGAACCTGGCGTTCTAAAATCATCAATTACTACTGGCGAAGGCATAGGTAACTCTATGATATTCAATTGTTTACC
Source organism: Cytophagales bacterium (assembly GCA_043760595.1). Lineage (GTDB taxonomy): Bacteria > Bacteroidota > Bacteroidia > Cytophagales > Spirosomataceae > Arcicella. The sequence goes on along the minus strand of JAYUOX010000298.1, from coordinate 13,081 downwards.
ATTTAGCAAACGCATTTGTTTCATCAGTCTGAGGTTCTCGTTTAAGACCTCATAATTCTCATCATTTTTATTATATTCCACCGCCGCCACGATGGTATCTTCATTGATAAAACGGGCAGTGTCGTCAATGTGTCCGTCGGTATCATCGCCCACGATGCCATCATTTACCCACAAAACTTGCTCAACTCCGTAATAATTACAGAGATATTCTTCGATTTGAGATTGATTCAAATGTGGGTTTCTATTCGGGTTCAACAAACATGAACGACTGGTCAAAACCGCCCCTGCTCCATTAAAATCCACCGAACCGCCCTCCATGATAATATTGGGTGTAACGTAGTCTAATCCACGATAATTGGCAATTTTTGCGGGCAAATTGTCATCATCTCCAAAGGGTGGATATTTGCCTCCCCAAGCATTATACCCCCAATTGACAATCATCCGTTTTTGAGTTGCTGGATTAATCAAAAAGGCAGGACCATGATCACGACACCACGCATCGTTAGTAGGATTTATCAAGATTTCTATTTGATTTTCGTCAATGTTATAATGAAGCAATTGTTCTAAAATAAAATCTTTAAGTTGCTCATTATCAACATTTAAACCTACTTTCTCGCCTTTTGAAATGGCTTTGATAAATTGAAAATACTGAGGGTACATCTTTACCAATTTATCACCTTGCCACGAGTGGTCGTTGTGCGGAAACGTCAGCCATGTAGCCACGTGCGGATGCCATTCGGCAGGGAAGAAAAAACCTTGTTGTTTGGGTGTCATGTATTGAAGTTTCAGAATTATTAAGGCGAAATTAGGGAAATTTTAAACAGGTTACAAATTAAGCGAAACCAGTCTTTTTGAGTAAATTTGTTTATTCAGAATATATTTACCAAAAATCATCAACCCATGAAAAATCTAATATTCATTTTCCTCCTAATCACTAACCTGACCTTCGCCCAAACGGGCAAAGAAAAAATCTTGGTAACGGACATGACCAAGCTAAAACAAGTCAGTAACGTAAGCATCTCGCCCGATGGAAAACGTGCCATTTATGCCCTCAAAACCAACGAGTCCAACGAGACAGACAAATTGGATTTTGATTATCGAAATCACCTCTGGATGACTGATTTTCAGGTAGTTAAGCCTTTGACTCGTGGCTCAGAAAGTGTTGGTGGAGCATCGTGGAGTCCTGATAGTAAACAAATTGTGTTTACTCGAAATGTGAAGAAATTATCACAAATTTTTATCATGCCCTTAGACGGCGGCGAGGCACTGCAACTAACTGATTTTAAGTACAGTACCAGTAACCCGCAGTGGTCGCCCGATGGAACGAAGATTCTGTTTACAGTCAATGTTACGTTTTCGGAATTATTGAAAGATACGCTCTTGAACCCTACCAAGAGACTGCCTTCGTGGTCGTTTGAAAAAGCAGGTTTTAAGACTAATGATTTTTTGAAAATCGATAAGAAAATTAAGGCAAATCCCGATGGAAATTTAGAGGAAATTAGAGCCTATTTGGACAAAGATATTGAGGACAAAAAAGCCAAAGTTTTTAGTCGCATGAACTTTCAAGGGGAGTCCACCACTGAGCCAGAAATGAGGTTTAATTTACTCTTTATGATTGAACCAAAAGAAGGGGCAAAACCCGTTCAGATTACCAAAAATTATTGGTCATATAATAATGCAAAATGGTCGGCAGATGGTAAAAAAATCTATGCCGTTTGTGGACGAGATTCCTCACAACACCCTGACCGTGAACTAAATACAGTCATCGTTAGAATGAATCCAGACGGTTCAGAATTACGTCAATTAGTTTCGGAGAAAGGTATTTCGTACAATAATCCTACGCTCTCGCCCGATGGTAAAATGATGGCTTTTACGATGTCCAAAATCGAGTGGTTGGGTTTCAATCAACTCTATATTTCTAATGCTGATGGTAGCAATCCAACGCCTATAATTTTTGACCGTGCGAGCAATAATTTTGAGTGGTCTGTGGACTCAAAATATCTTTATTTAGTGGCAAATTCAAACGGAGCAGTTCCGATGTATCGCCTTGATATTCAGACTAAAAAAGTGGAAAGATTATCCGATTTTGACTCAGGAATTTCTGATTTTGACATTAGTAAAGATAGAATTATTTACAGCAAAACCGAAGTCAAAAATCCATCTGAACTACACTCGGCAGATTTGATGATGAAAAATGCTTTAAAATTGAGTTCACATAACGATAGTTACTTGAAGAATAAAGCCTTAAGTTTTCCAGAAAAACGAACCTATGCCAACTCAAAAGGGCAAATGGTTGAATATTGGATTATGAAACCGAGTAATTTAGAATCAAGCAAAAAATACCCATTACTCCTCAACATCCACGGAGGACCAACCGCCATGTGGGGACCAGGCGAGGCTTCGATGTGGCATGAATTTCAGTATTTTTGTTCGCAAGGCTACGGTATAGTTTATGCAAACCCAAGAGGTTCAGGTGGTTATGGTAAAGATTTTCAGTTCGGCAATTATCAAGATTGGGGAACGGGACCAACCGAAGACGTGCTTGCTGCCGCCAGTGATGCTGCCAAAGAATCGTGGGTGGATACGTCCCGACAAGTCATCACGGGAGGTTCGTATGCGGGTTATTTGACGGCTTGGATTATTGCCCATGACCACCGATTTAAGGCAGCTTTTGCCCAACGTGGGGTCTATGACTTGACCACTTTCATGGGCGAAGGTAACGCTTGGCGCTTAGTGCCAAATTATTTTGGCGGTTATCCTTGGGAAAACAAAACGAAGGATATTTTGACGAGAGAATCGCCTTATACTTATATTGATAAAATCAAAACGCCCTTCTTAATAAAACACGGAGAAAACGATTTACGGACGGGCGTAATACAGTCCGAAATGATGTATAAGTCCTTGAAAATCATGGGGAAAGACGTTGAATATGTACGTATGCCAGGAGCAACCCACGAACTTTCACGCACAGGAAACGTCCGTCAGAAAATTGATAGAATGCTGAGAATTTATGAGTTTTTTGAGCGGTATATTGGGAATTAGAGAATTAGGGTTGGGTAATTAAAGACTGATAAATTGATGATTTATTTTTAGAAATAGAGAGGATAGCATTTTACTTTTTACAAGAAATAAAATGCTGTTCTCTTTATTTTTATGTATATTTACATCAAAATTGAGAATTTTTTAAGCAATTAATGACGAAATTTTTAGTCATACTTTTTGTAATGTATTGATAATCAAATCATTAAATTCTTGCACTATCCTTCTCTCAATACTTGTTGATTCCTTGCCATAAAACTAAACGATTGCATGAAATTCGCCAAACCATTATTCTTTCTTACTTTATCTTATTTTGTCATTTCAAACGTACAGGCTCAGGTTGGGGAAAAATATTACGGGAGAGCTTCTTATTACGCTGACAAATTTCATGGAAGAACCACATCCAGTGGAGAAATTTATGACCGTACAGAATATACGGCAGCCCATCGTGAACTTCCCTTCAACACCATTGTAGAGGTCATCAACACGACCAATAATCGAACGGCGGTAGTCAAAATCAATGATCGGGGTCCCTTTGCCTACAACAGAATGATAGATTTATCTTTTGCAGCAGCCAAAGATTTAGAACTTTTAGGTCCAGGAGAAGCCGAAGTGCAAATGAGGATTTTGGCAATGGATAAACCCGAATATAGCATTCCTACCTTTTATGCAGGCATAAAAGACGAGTTCAAACGTGAATTTACCCAATACGAATCCGTAGGAATTAGTGGAAAAAATGTAATAAACGCAAGGTTAGATACCACCTATAATCGGATAACACCCATGCCAGCGAGTGTCCAACCCAAGCCTGTTACTGAGTCATTCGTGATAGCAGACAGTCTTAGAAAAAAGCAAGAAGAAGGTGATAAAATGGGCTTTCGTCAGCATAAATACATCAGAGTAATCAAAGATGCGGATGGGCGTTATCGTCTTGATTCTACCATAATTACCCCTCCAACACCACAAGAAGTCTATTCGGTAGCTCCGCAAAATACTAAATCTACCTCTCACGTACCGAAACCTGCGGTTGTCAAATCAGAAGTTCCCAAAGTGGTTTCTGAGCCTTCCGCCAATACAGTCATGGAAACTCAAAAAGTAATGACATCGGTAGCTGAAAATGTGCAGGCTGAAAATCGAGTGAGTGGTTTTCGACAATACCAATACGTAAGAGTTTATACTGATAATGAAGGAAGAATCAGGATGGACACCGCTCAAAAAGCTCCCGTAGCCTTAGCCAAGAATACCAACACTCAAACCATAAAAACAGAAGAGCCCGCAAAAACCACAACAGTAAATAATACTTCTAATGTTAGTCCATCAAAACCTGCCAATGCAATTCTAACAACAAAATCAGACAATACAAAAAAGAATGAGGTATATAAAGATGGTTTCAGACAACATTCGTACATTAAACTTTACAAAGACAAAGACGGTAAAACCAAGATAGATGATACCAGTTTTGAACGACCCAAATGATAAAATAGGCTATCTCTCACATAGAGATAGCCTATTTTGTTTCCACTTATTCTAATAACTAACCCTCCCACGATTTGCTTTTTTTTCAGAAGCTATTTTTTTATTTTTCAATCGTTCTGCAATCATTCCAGCAGTTGGCGTAACTTTCAGACGCTTCTTTGGAATTGTTAAAGCCTTGATTAACAATTCTTTAAACTTCTTGATGACCGTATTTTTATTGCGTAATTGCGTTCGTTCTTCTTGCGAAACAATAATCAATTCCCCTTCTGAATTAATTTGATTCTTGCATTTTTTCTGGATTAATTCCTTTTGAAACTCATCTAATAAAGCAGAATTGAGAACGTTAAATCGCAATTCTACTTTGGTAGAAACCTTGTTTACATTCTGCCCGCCTGCCCCTCCGCTACGAGAAGCCTGGAATTGAAATTCGGGCAAAAAGTCTTGTTTTAATAATTCTGATAAAATCATTTTGTGTAAAACGAATCTCCGGATTCGTAATTTTATTTCCACAAAGGTAAAGTCCTTATTTGATTCTATGATAAAAAAATCTGAAATTGATGTTCGGAAAACAGATTTCTTTTCTTTAAATTGAGGAATAAAGCTCAACGAATATATGCAAATTCTCAGAACTCCCGATGATTGTTTTTCTAATTTGAAAGACTATAATTTCACGCCAAATTATGCTCAAATTGACGACCTCCAAATGCACTATTTAGATGAAGGTTCACCTTCTGGAAGAGTCATATTATTGATGCACGGTGAGCCAACGTGGTCGTATTTATATCGTAAAATTATTCCAATTTTAGCAGCCGATGGATACCGAGTAATTGCCCCAGATTTAATTGGTTTTGGAAAGTCCGACAAACCCACTGAATTTTCAGATTATTCTTACAAAAATCATGTTAAATGGATTACGATATTTATCCAAACACTTGATTTGCAAAGCATTACACTATTTTGTCAAGACTGGGGCGGCTTAATTGGCTTGCGAGTTGTGGCAGAAAACGAAGAGCGTTTTGCAGGAGTAATAGCCAGCAATACAGGCTTACCAACGGGTGATCAGCCACCTTCGGAAGCCTTCAAACAATGGCAGGAATTTTCACAAACTATTCCTGTTTTTCCAACTGGAAACATTGTTAACGGAGGCAGTTTTAACCCACTTTCGGAGGAAGAAATTGCCGCATACAACGCACCCTTTCCCGAAGAAAAATATAAAACTGCCGCACGAATATTTCCAAAATTAGTCCCCACAACACCCGATAATCCAGCCTCAGAAGATAATCGTAAAGCATGGATGAATTTGATGAATTGGCAAAAACCATTTCTGACGTGTTTCAGCGATTCAGACCCCATCACAAAAGGAGGAGATATGGTTTTACAAGGAATCATTCCAGGCACAAAAAGACAACCCCATAAAACAGTTGAGAAGGCTGGGCATTTTGTCCAGGAAGATAAACCAGAGGAAATAGCGACGATAATTTTAGAATTTATGAAAAATAATTGAAGGACTAATCTTTTGAAAATCAAAACCTTATACTTTTTTTCTATTTTTTTTAGCATTTTATTTTCAAAAGGCTTGCACATAAACCAAAAACGCCCTAATTTTGCATCACAATAAAGAAACAATGTTTCGGAAGTTGTTGAGAAAAGCCTTCTTAGCTCAGCTGGTAGAGCAACTGACTTGTAATCAGTAGGTCATTGGTTCGATCCCGATAGAAGGCTCTCTTTTAAGTATCAGCATATCAAGGAGTTACATTTATTTGTAACTCCTTTTTATTTGAAAATGTTTTGACGGTTTACACAGAGTTTACACAAACAGCCATTTTACAGTAAGAATTTGCACCTCAAAAAAAGTTAAAAAGATTTTTCATTATTTTAACTTTTTTATCAATACTCAAATTTAGTTATTCCCAGTCTTGATGATTTATCATCATTTTGATAATATTACCCTGCTTCACCCTCCAATAAGTTAAGTACAAGCACTATTCCCCAATCCCCCCTATCCTTCCAAATTAGCTCATATTTTCTTTCATCAACAACATTAGGGGAAAAAACCCAAAGCCCTCAGTTCTAACCATTTATCAACTCCAAATAAATTACTTCCCATTTCGTCCAGATTTTTGAACGGTTTATCACGAGTTATCAATCATAGTTATTGATTGAAATAAGTATTTGAAAATATTTTGATAAAATTTATGAATTATTTTTCACTTAAATTTTATCACAATGATTATCGAAAAAGAAACCCGTATTATTGACTTGACCGTTGAGCAATTATCAAAGGTAATTGCCGAGTCATTTACCCATGCTCCCGTATCTGAACCGCAAGAGGATATTCCCTTGAATGTGGTACAAGCCTGTCAGTTTTTGGGAGATATGCCCAAACCCACCCTTTATTTTAAATGTAACAAGGGAGATATGCCACACATCAAACAAGGAGGTCGTCTATATTTCTTCAAAAGAGATTTAATAAACTGGTTACGAACCTACACAATGGTTTCGCCTGAGACTAAGGCGGCTGATTTTCTCAATAATTTCAAAAACAACTTTCAGGCAAAAAAATAAGGCAAGCTGCTGTAACAGATTGCCTTGTAAATTTTTTTATCCAATTCAGAATATTGCTATTCGTCCGTGAATTTAGTAAGATTCTGTTAAAACCCTATATCCCCATGGAAAATTCTGAATCAAATATCGTGAACGTCATCGAAAAGTTTGGTTACGTCCGCATCGGAACAAATTATTATAAATTAGTGGAAAGACCGAACACCGATGATTCAACAGAACGCAAACTTATTTCATGGACGGTCGAGTGCATCAAGGCAGATCATGGGAAAGATTTTGTGGCAAAAATTCCGAAATTGGATGGGTTTTGTCTCTTCCCCAATCACTTTAACTTTCAGAAAGTAGTGGGTAATTTCTATAATCTCTACCATGAATTTAATCACAAACCCAAGGCGGGGGATTGGAAAATAACCAAAGATTTTATAAGTCATATTTTTGGGGAACATTATGAATTAGGCTTGGATTATCTGAAACTTTTATTGGAAAATCCCTTACAAAAACTACCCATTTTATGTTTAGTGAGTAAGCAACGTAACACAGGAAAAACCACTTTTCTGAATTACCTAAAAGCCATTTTTGGAAAGAACATGACTGTTAATACCAACGAAGAGTTCAACAGTAATTTTAATGACGATTGGGTTTCTTCCTTGCTCATTGCCATTGATGAAACTTTCTTGGAACGCAAACAAGACTCCGAAAGAATCAAAAACCTTTCTACCGCTTTAAAATACAAATCGGAAGCGAAAGGCAAAGACCGCAATGAGATAGATTTTTTCGCAAAATTTATTCTTTGCTCCAATAATGAAGATACTTTCGTGTATATCGAACCCAACGAAACTCGTTATTGGATTCGGAAAATTGAACCATTTGAACAGGAGAATATTTATTTGCTAAATCAACTGAAATCAGAAATTCCTGCCTTTCTACAATTCTTAGTGAATCGAGAACTAAGTTCTCAAAATGAAACCCGAATGTGGTTTAAGCCTTCCCAAATCCGTACGCCTTCTTTAACAAAACTCATCCGTAGAAATCGCAATAAATTGGAATTGGAAATGTATGAAGCCGTCCAGTACATCATGGAAGCTAAGAATCTTGAAAACATTTCATTCTGTACCTTGGATTTACTGAACTGGGTGAGTTTCAGAGGTATGAAAAATGTTGTTACCGTTCAAATTAAACAGCACCTCCAAGCGGATTGGGACTTGAAACCAAGTTCCAATTCAAATGCTTATACGCAGTATAATATTTTACCAAATGGTAATATCCATGAAAGAAAAAATCGGGGAAGGTACTATCAAATTTCTCATCAATATCTTTCTAAACTTGATGAAAATGATGAATAGAAATATAAGTAGCTGATTTTTAGCAATTTATACTTCATCAAAAATCTCACAAAAGATTTTTTTATTTTTGGAATTGATGAAGTTCTAATATTTTGGGCAAAAAATATTCAATCAAATTGAATTTATGTTTATATTATTTATAAATTTACTCTAACTTATAAAAAATATAAAATGTACACGCAATCGGAACGGGACGATATGGAACGACTTTTCGACAAACTTAGGTATGTCGGGTATGTTTTTTTGGCATTACATTTGGTGTTGAATTTCGCTGAGATTTTGACTTATATTGCTAAGTACGTGTCAAAAGTTGTAAGTAATGTTTAATTATCTGATTATCAAAGGTTAATGCTTTTATTAAGTGGTCTAATCCGTATCTAAAAATGCTAAAAGATCTCCTTTGATGGGTCAAAATAGGTATTGGTTTCTGTTGATTTTCATATTCACCAATCAAATATACCCAAACAAAAGCAATGGCAATGACCGCTAATAGCTTTTCAAGGCGTTTTTGGTCTTTTAAATGTGTGTCTTCTATATTGAAACCAGCGGTTTTAATGGCTTTGAAAAAACACTCAATCGTCCATCTCTTAGCATATACTTGCATCGTTTGCGAATCGAATTGATAGGTGGCAATAATGACAAATTCTATATTACCTTTTTTATTGATAATTTTCATACCCGTCAAATAAACCCAATGCTCGCCGATAAGAATTGGCTTATCAATCTGGCGAGTTGTATTAAGGGGCAGATTATTAAAAAGCCACGAAACTCTTAGTTCACGCCCTTTATGAAAAACAGTTAAATTTTCTCTGATACGAAGATAAAACTTGATAGGATTATCAATCAAAAACTTGAACCATACTTGTCCGATAAACTCTCTATCTGCAATGATACAATCAATTGATTCTAAACTAAATAAATGTATATATCTCAATATGAGCAATTTACGCTCTTCTTGATTTGAATTGCCACGTTTATCTAACATAGTCCAAAGAATGGGAAGACTTACATTATCGGCTACAATTGTTAGACACAAAATGTTAAAATTAACGCCCGCAAACTTCCAGTTTGTTCTATCAAGACTCAATTGATAAGGACCTTTGACTGGAATAATAGCAACTAAAAGACGAGCAATTACATCAAAATCAATGGTAAAATCAGTAAAGAAACGCTGAATCCTTCTCAGGTTTGTACAAGTTTCTCGGTTGTTAAGGGTTACCGCATTTTTACTATAACTAATGTTTCTATTACGAATTAAAGAAACAATAAATAAATTAAGAAACTTTAACCGGGCTTTATGCCACGGTAAATAGTTTTGTAATTGTAAATCAATGGTCGTATTTTTATCCTCCATGAGCCAGTGCAATCTGTTTTATGTGTCTTGGTAAACCCATATTACGAATTGCTTGGCTCTTTTCAAAGTTTTGACATATACTCAGAAATTCTATTACAATGATGCTTCCATTTTGCCAAGTTACTTTCCAGATAGTAGCCAAATCGACCATTGGGGGTATTTTAATGGTAAAAAGTTTGATTTGAACAATGTTGCAGGAACTGGTGGTACTAACATTAGTGCAAATACCTCCACTTACAAATGGAATAATTACTTCTTTTCACGAGAACCGCTTGAAAATATTACCCAAGCAAAAGCAGGTACTTTGAACACGATAAAATTACCAACGGGTGGTTTTCAGAGATACGAAGTAGAACAAAATGATTATAATTACTTAGTTGGACCACTGAAAAATGGAGGCTCGAATATTAATGGAATTGGTGCATATCGTTACTATCTTACAAGAGGTTTTGTTGCCAATAGATTAACTAAAAATTCGTCTTATTATGTGGATTCTGTGGGATTCTCAAATACTGGGAATAATCCTTCTGTAACCGCAGGATTAAGAATCAAAGAGTTTAAAGCTATAGATATGGATAGCTCAACTGTACTCAGTTCAAAGAAGTATATTTATAGAGAAGGTTATAGTAATGGGACAACTGCCACACTTTCATCAAGTGGAATTTTAGATGGGCGAATAGATTATTTTTACTATCAATCAAATGCAAATGGTGGTACTGGACCATATATCCTAAAAAGAGAAGCTGGACAAGCGGAAATTACAGGAAATGGTAATGGTTTATATTTTAGTGCATCAGCTTGGGCAGGTAGACCTCCTGTAACCTACAATGCGGTAACAGAAATCAGTAGTGATAATAGTTACATAACTCACGATTTTTTAAACTACTTCAATAGAGGTGGTGGGCAACACTTAGATTACATAAGAAACCCACCACGTACAGAAATAGAAATTGGTTTATTTAACCGTAACAGTGATTTATCAAATGAGCGAGGGAATATTTATAAGACATCCATTTTTAGTGTTACCAACAGCTTATCCGCTTTAACAAAATATTATTATGTAGCAAAAAAAGACAGTATTTTGAGTGCAAGCCTTGCATTTAATATGGCTGGTTATTCTGTTGAATCACGTTTTAGCCTAAATAAGACAATTTTTAATTTAATTTCGGCAGCTTTTTCAGGGGGATTAAAATTCGCACAACTTGGAAAGCTAAGTGCAATGGGTAGTAATGCTGGTGTGTCATTAGCTCAAAACGGGCTTTATGCAGCAGGACTTTCACAGAATATTGGAAATATTTTAAATTTAGCGTCAAATGGGATAGGGTTATTTTCAGAACCAAATATAGCAAGATATTATAATGTACAAGGCTCGATTTATTATGACCAAATAGGAAGCTACCAGCTCCAAAAAGTCGAAAGCACCACCTACGACATCAACACCCCAACAACCAGTTTATTAACCACAAAATTTCTCCGTTATAACCGCTTTTTGCAGTTAGCGGCAGATAGTACCGTATTGCCGAATAATACATGGATTGCCAATAGATACAAATATGTTTCGGATATAACTTATCCAAGTATTCCATCTGGTCCTGATGTAATAGCTGTTTATCATATGTTTTTAAGAAATATGTTATCATATCCAATCGAAATCCAGACGATTAAAAACGGAAAAACAATTGGAGCTAATCTAAATTTTTACAAAAGAAATTTAGATGCAAGTGGAAATATAAAAACCATAAAACTTGATAGAACATTAAGTTTAAAACATGATGATTTGTCGGCTCTTCCTTCTATTACTTACATAGGAGAATATAATTTTGCTTATCAAGAAAGCAGATATATCACCACCACCAGCAATCTCACTTACGATGCCAGTGGCAACCTAACCAGTGCCAATGACCGAAGTGGTTTAACTTCCAAAATTGAGTACAATAGTTTTCATCTTCCCGTCAAGAAATACATTGACGAAGACAAACCCAAAACCGAGACCAATTATGAGTATGAATTACTGAGAGGCGTTACAAAAGTTACGGATGCAAATGCTCAAAAAATTCATTATCAATACGATGATTTCAACCGTTTAAAAAAAGTAAAAGATAACGATAATGCAACAATTTTGAAAGTGTATCAGTACGGTACACAAACCTCAATCAATCCATCTACCTCTACTTTCTTGGCGGAAGCAGAATGTAAAATCAATTCAAGTATTTGCGATTTAGCGGCTTATGCAGCCTCTGATAGCTCAACGATAACGTGTGATAGTACCACCAGTAAAATTGTGTTAAATGGTTGGGATTCAACAGATTCCACGGATGTACATTACACTTGGACGGGACCAAACGGCTATTCCTCAAAAGACCTAAACCCTGAACCTATAAAAGTTACAGGCGACCCAATTGATTATGCTGGGAAATATTTATTGACTGTTACAAGAGACGGATGTACCGAACCCGATACGATGAGTACGGATATTAATATTCAATGTAATGGCTGTACTAAGGCAAATAGTAATTTTAAAATTTCTGGAAAAGTCTATCCATCGGTAGTAAGTACCTGTGGTATAGTCAATTTAAGTAGTTTTTGCGATGGCTGTTCCACCAGCTCTGGACCACCGCTCAATTTGATCACTAATGGGGATTTCACGAATGGAAATATAGGCTTTTCGTCAGATTTTAGTTTTAATAATGGCTGGAATTTGCAATACAGAAGTTATAAATTAGACGATAAAACGAATACGTGGGAGTGGTTTACTGCCTGCGGTAGCCGTCCTGCCGAAACATCAGGTAATATGATGATTGGTTATGGGGGAGGTACACAACGTTTTTGGTATCAGAACATAACTACGATTCAACCAAACACGGATTATACGGATTATAAATTTACTTATTGGGCTGTAAATTTAGGGCAGAATATTGACTTAAAAGTTACGGTTAATAGTGTTCAAGTAGGAACTTCTACCATACTTTCAACTGCCAATGCAGATTGTGCATGGAAACAGATAACCGTTACTTGGAATTCTGGAAGTGCCACATCCGCTGTTTTTGCCATTGTAAATAATAAGGATTCTGGTTCTGCTAATGGTTTTGCACTGGACAATATTACTTTAACAGCAGTCCCAAAAGATGTAAAATGGACGGGACCAAATGGCTTTGTTTCTTTTGACAAAAATCCGACAAAAGTAAAAACCCCTACCGTTGCAGGTACGTATTAAGTAGTCATTCAAATTTAAACGACGTTTTAAATTCTGTAAAATGTTTGATTTCACCAAAGTCAATTTTGAATTTTGAACCTACTTGATTCATAA
>JAYUOX010000297.1:0-3599 GCA_043760595.1 Cytophagales bacterium | reverse complement strand
TATTAGGTATTAGGTATTAGGTATTAGGTATTAGGTATTAGGTATTAGGTATTAGGTATTAGGTATTAGGTATTAGGTATTAGGTATTAGGTAAAAAGAAGCAAAATCTCAATTTTTGAGTTCCATAATTACCATATACTTTAAAAATTTGTGAAACCCCTTTACCTCATACCTACGACCTCATAATCCATACCTAAAAAGCTACTTCCTAACCCCAATCAAAGCCATCATTCTTCCTGTTTCCCCCTTCTCTTTTCGATGTGAAAAATACTCATTGTTATTCAAAACTGTTGAGAATGACGATACTTCAATCTGATTTTCGGGAACACCACATTTGACCAATTGAGCTACATTTGCTTTCTTTAAGTCCACGTAGAATTTAGGCTTACGACCACTCTTATCCAAACGCTTGAAGTCATACGCAAATCGTTCCGCTACATCTTCTCCTACTTCAAACGAACGCTCGTCAATACACGTACCCACATATACGTAACAGTCTTTTGGATTGGTTTTGAATTCGACCTGCATACGTTGAATAGTCTTTGCGGTAATGTCCGCCACAGTTCCTTTCCATCCTGCATGAATAGCGGCAACTACCTGATTTTTAGCATCATATATCAAAACTGGCGTACAATCTGCCACGGTAACAGCCATAAAAGAATTAGGATTTTGGGTAATCAAAGCATCATAGCCTTCGTATGCTTTGCAACGGGTTACTTTCAAAATTTGGTCTTTATGAACCTGATAACTGTGTGCTACACGGCTGGCTTTGATACCAAGACTACCAAAAAAACGTCTGCGATTTTCTTTTACATTTTCAATTTTATCTTCCGTAAAAAGCCCTAAATTCAGAGATGAATGAGGTATTTTGCTCACGCCGCCTTTTCGGGTGCTTTCTGCGGCGATAAGTTCGGGGAATTGTTGAAATATTTTTGGAATTATGTACATTATATCTATTTTGGATGTTAGTTTGTTGTTTCAAAAATAAACGAAAAAAAACGCATAAAGGTTGCTTCTCAATCAATTAAGTAATCGTTCGTATTTCAGTGCGTCCGATACTTCGGTTTGATATTTAGGAGTTAATTATCTGAAAATCAATAATTTACAGTATTAAATCATCTTGACTACGTAAGTATCTGATTCGCTGAAAATGAAAAAGCTATTTTTTTATTCCTTGATTATCATTTTTATCACAAATTGTACCACAAAAAAGGTAATTCAAAAAGGCGGAATCGCCATCTCTTTTGATGATAGATTTGTTAATGAATGGTATCAATTACGCCCAATTTTCAAGAAATATAACGCCAAAGTAACTTTCTATATTTCACAACCCGATAGTCTTTCTGATGAAGAGGTGAAATTACTCCATGAACTCCAAAATGAAGGGCATGAAATCGGTTGTCATAGCATGAACCATGAGCGTTCAGTAGTTTATGTTGAAGAACATTCTTTGAAAGAATACATGGAAAACGAAATTTTCAAAGCAATAAGTTCCATGAAGAAACAAGGTTTTTTGCCCAATACTTTTGCTCATCCTGGCGGTTCGCAGTCGTGGGTTTCTGACCGTGAATTATTGAAAATATTTACCCTCCTACGAGACGTATCCATGAAGACCCGCAAGCTCTATGGATATGAGTATGTACAAGAGGTTGAAGAAATGAACGAAATCTATCATCAACACGATAACACCCAGAAAGTCAATGCTTTACTGATTGACACTAATGCCAATTTGACGATTGAAGACATCCAAAAAGGACTTCAACGTGCCAAAAAAGAAGGCTCTATTATAATGCTTTTTGGACATAAACCACTAAATAAAATCAATCAAAAATCAGATGAATATGGTTTTGATATTCAGTTTTTAGAACAAATCTTAGTAGAAAGTGCTAAATTGGACTTGAAATCATTTACAATGCAAGAATTGTAACCCGATGCTTCCGCATCGAATATATAAAATTAAAATATATAATCTGATGCGGAAGCATCAGACTACATAAATTCCATGAAAAAACAAACAACCTTCATCACAACAATTATTTTATTAACCCTCTCATTATCAGGGTTTTCACAAGATAATGACTCCACCACCATTCGTAAATTCTTCAACGAAGCCCTCGGCAAAGGACAGTCTTATGAATATTTACGCCAACTCACTACCCAAATCGGAGCAAGATTGAGTGGTTCGGAGGGAGCAGCCAAAGCAGTAGTTTGGGGTAAAAGTCTCTTAGAATCAGGCGGTTACGACAGCGTTTTCTTACAAGACGTTATTGTGCCACATTGGGTACGAGGCAAAAAAGAGGAAGGCTATATTTTGAACGGAAAACTCAAAACTTCTGTGCCATTAGTGGCTTTGGGTGGCTCCATTGCCACGTCTTCCAAAGGCATCACAGCGGAGGTTATCGAAGTACAATCTTTCCAAGAGTTACGGGCTTTGGGTAAAGAAAAATGTACGGGTAAAATCATCTTCTTCAACCGCCCGATGGATCCCACCAAAATCAATACTTTTGAAGCCTACGGACAAGCAGGCGACCAACGCCGTTCAGGGGCAAACGAAGCCTCAAAAATGGGTGCTATTGGCGTGATTATCAGGTCGTTGAGTAGTACCGAAAACGACTTTCCACATACGGGTTCGATGCTGTACGCAACGGGTGTACCGCTGATTCCTGCGGCGGCTTTGAGTACGAAGGCGGCTACTTTATTGAGCAAAACTTTAAAGGAAAATCCGAGTCTAAAATTCTACTTCCGCCAGTCGTGCGAGTCATTGCCTGATGTTCCTTCTCACAACGTAGTGGCGGAGATAAAAGGCTCTGAAAAACCCGAAGAATTTATCGTGGTTGGTGGACATTTGGACTCATGGGATTTGGCACAAGGAGCTCACGACGACGGAACTGGAATTGCTCAGTCGTTGGAGGTTTTTAGATTATTTAAAACGCTGGGAATCAGACCGAAGCATACACTGAGAGTCGTTTTGTTTATGAATGAAGAAAATGGGAATCGTGGCGGAATCAAGTACGCAGATTTGGCAAAAGTGAATAACGAAAAACATATTTTTGCGATGGAATCTGACAATGGCGGATTCACCCCAAGAGGCTTCGGTATTCAAGGGAGTACACCCCAAATTTTGGCAAAATTGCAAGGTTTTGGCAACTTACTTTCTCCCTATGGTCTCAACGAAATTGAACGTGGTTCGGGCGGCGTAGATATTGGTCCATTAGCCCCACAAGGCACTATTTTGGTTGGATTTAAGCCTGATGCTCAACGTTATTTTGAATATCATCACGCTTCAAATGACCGTTTTGAAACCGTCAATCAACGTGAATTAGAAATGGGGGCAGCTTCAATGGCGGCAATGATTTATTTGATTGATAAGAATTTTTAAATGGATGGCACGCAGATAACGCAGATTTCCAAACGCAGATTTTCGCAGGTTTTTTTTAATCAATAGTAAAGAGAATCGTATTCAGATAAAGACTGTTGGAGTAAACTGATTATTGGTAAAATAAAAACGGAATTATAGTGATTAAGTCGCAGAACCATTTTCGTGTCCTAAATTATCCCTCCCAAGGGTTTTGAACCCTTGGGAGGGGTCTTGCGACTTA
>JAYUOX010000296.1:0-10425 GCA_043760595.1 Cytophagales bacterium | reverse complement strand
GATAAAGAGCCGTCCGAGTCAATCCTAATTCACGGGCGGCTTTTGTGATGTTCCCATCATGGCGTTCAATGGCTTTCAAAATGGTTGATTTTTCTATTTCATCAATCCGTAACGTTGAGCTTTCTTGGGGCATCATCACTGGCGTTTCGATGGACGAATTTAAGTCCAAATCTCTTGCCGTAATTGCTTGATTATCAGCCATAATCACTGCCCTTTCGATGCTATGTTGAAGTTCTCTGATATTGCCAGGGAAGGCATATTGACGAAGTTTTACCTTCGCTTTTTCATCAATTTCTACTAAATTTTTATGGTATTTTTCGCCATAACTTTTCATAAAATATTCCGCCAAAAGCACTACATCATTTCCTCGCATACGTAAAGGCGGAAGCGTGATTTCGATGGTATTCAAACGATAAATTAAGTCCTTGCGATATTGATTTTGCGAAGCCATTTCTTTAATGGGAGCATTAGTCGCAGAAATAAGACGAATATCAATCGAAATGGGAGCATTTGTGCCTAATCTTGTCACTTCTCGATTTTGCAAAACGGTCAATAATTTGGCTTGTTGTGGGAGTAAAATATTCCCAATTTCATCCAAAAACAACGTTCCTTCATTGGCAGATTCAAAGCGTCCTGCACGGTCTTCACGAGCATCGGTAAATGCTCCTTTTTTATGCCCGAAGAGTTCAGATTCAAATAAACTTTCGGTCAAAGAGCCTAAATCAGCGTGTACGAAGGGTTTTTGATTCCGTAATGACTTTTGATGAATCAGTTTAGCGACTTCGGTTTTACCCGTTCCATTCTCTCCCAAAATCAAAATATTAGCATCGGTAGGAGCAATTTTCTCAATTTTATACAGCACATCTTGCATCGCTTCGGAGGTTCCCAGCAATGAGCTTTGAGTAGTGAGCTTTGAATAAGGCGAAGTTACATTTTTTGCGGAGTCTTTTTTGCCGTTAGCTGATTGCTGATAGCTCAAAGCTAAAGTCTCCAATAACCTTTCATTTCGCCAAGGTTTCAGCACAAAATCATTTGCTCCTTCTTTCACAGAACGCACCGCCAGATCAACATCTCCATACGCCGTAATCATAATCACGGCAACGGTTTTATTGATTTCTCTGATTTTACGAAGCCAAAAAATGCCCTCATTTCCTGTATTCAAGGAACTTTTATAGTTCATATCCAACAAAATCAAGTCGAATTGATTTTGAGCTAAAAGCGATAAAATTTTCTCAGGATTTCTCTCAGTAACGATTTCTTTCACCTCTGGACGAAGGAGCATTTTCACCGCCACCAATACATCTTGGTCATCATCAACGGCTAATATTTTGGCATTTTTTAGGAGCATTTTTCAGAGTTTATCGGGAAGCGGTATGTTTATAATCTTTCAAATATAGTAAAGATGCGGTTCTTTGCCTAAAAGTTGCATGAAACCTACGCCAACAAAGCCAAAACATCATCCTTAGAAAGTGATTTTACAAAACTTTCCTCCGTTGTAATCAACTCATTGGCAAGGCGTTTTTTGCTTTGTTGAAGTGCCAAAATCTTTTCTTCAACGGTGTTTTTTGTAATAAATTTATAGGTAAAAACTGTATTGACTTGCCCAATTCTATGAGCCCTGTCCACTGCCTGAGCTTCAATGGCAGGATTCCACCAGGGGTCGAGAATAAAGACGTAATCTGCCGCCGTGAGGTTGAGTCCCAAACCACCTGCTTTTAAGGAAATCAAGAAAATTTTTATGTCAGTATTATTCTGAAACTTCTCTACTTGTGCCTGACGGTCTTGCGTACTACCGTCCAAGTACGTATATGCGAGGGATTGTTTATCTAAATGCTCCCTAAAGATATCAAGATGTTTGACGAATTGACTAAAAATCAGAACTTTATGTCCTCCTTCCAAAACACTTTCCAATTTTTGGAGAACATCATCTAATTTTCCAGAATTACCTTCATATTCTTTATCAGTCATTCGGGGGTGATTAGCTAATTGTCTTAGCTTGGTTAGTCCTTGCAAAACCATTATTTGAGATTTTGCAATTCCCTCATTTTCAATATGTTGAAGAATTAAATTTCGGTAATAAGACTTTGCTTCTTCGTACTCAATTTCCTGCAATTCACTCATTTGGGCGTAGTGAATCGCCTCAATTTTGGGGGGTAATTCGGTGGCTACTTGCGACTTATGCCTTCTGAGCATAAACGGTTTTATGATGGCATATAGTCGTTGGAGTTTACTATTATCCGCTTTTTTCTCAATCGGAAATTGGAATTCATTTCTAAAAAAATGTTGAGAGCCCAACATCCCAGGGTTCGTAAAAGTCATCTGCGACCATAAATCCATCGTACTGTTTTCCAGAGGCGTACCCGTCAGTACCAAACGATGGCGAGAATTAAGTTGCATAACTGCCTTTGTGATATTGGAAGATGGGTTTTTGATAGCCTGAGATTCATCCAAAATCACATAATTGAAACGGTAATTTTTGAGTAAATCAATATCAATTCTGGCGATGCCATAGGAGGTCAAAATGACATCATATTGGTCAAACTTTTCAATATTTTTGTCTCTATAAGTACCTGTATATGTGAGGATTCGGAGATTTGGGGTAAATTTTTGAGCCTCTTTTTCCCAATTATAAATTAGTGATGTGGGCATAATCAAAAGACTTGGCGAAGCTATTTTTTGCTCCTTCTGCGAAGCCAAAAGAGTGAGCGTCTGAACAGTTTTCCCCAGACCCATATCATCGGCAAGGCAACCCCCAAAATTATAATCGTTCAAGAAACGCATCCAGTCATAACCAGCCTTTTGGTAAGGTCTGAGAGTCCCTTTGAAACTTTTGGGTAAATCGTAGGTCTGGATTTCTTCAAAATCACGAAGTTTCTCTAATTTTCTACTTAAAACAGCAGTTGCCAAAGAATCATTTTGCAAATCTTGAACTAAGGAAATATGGTATTTTTTCAAGACAAATCCCTGATTATCAGTAGCTTGTTCCATGAAAGCAAAGAGTTCTGAATACTGCGAAAACCAGATTTCGGGAATTACGGCAATCTCGCCATTGGGTAACGTAAATTCTCTTTTTTTCTGTAAAATCAAGTCTCTGATTCTCAAAAAAGGAATTTCATAGCCCCCAAAAAGCACCTTAGCATGAATATCAAACCAGTCATTTCCCTCTACAATATTGACTTCGATAGTAGAATATCCCAAGAAATACCGCTTGCCCTTGTCCTGAATATTTTGTGAAATATTGAAATCTGCCTGTTTTAAGTTTTCGTAGTTTTTTTGAAGCCAAATAAAAGCATCAGTTTTAGAAAATGATAACTTGCCATTTTTTAAATCTAAATCTAATTCTCTCAAAATCAGGAGTTTATCTTTCTCTTGTTTCAAATCTCGGCGGACTTTGTGGAAAACGTATTCATTGCCTTGTTTCTCCATGCTGACGTTTGCCGAAGCCGAAAAACTATCAAAAGGAAAAGTATATTTTCCGTATTGAAACGAAAGACTCAATGTTATTTCTGATTCTTCACCACCCTCATTATCAGTCGGGCGGTGTTCCGTATTTTGTGAATCAAAAAGACTTGTTTGAAGCACCTTTTGCTCCGTAAAATTTAACACGGGTACACACGGATATGCCTCCGAGCGAATCTCAAAACCTTTAGCATACACATCAAACATCGTGATAATGGACGTTACGAATTTACGGTAATAATCTTCCTCGATTTTTTTGGGAATAATGATAAATTTTTTGTGCAAAAATGGGCGTAACTTCTTGCCGTCCACGCCCTTAGCGAAATGATAGAGTTTGTTTTCCAGAATCATCCAAGCGGGTTCATCACAAACGATAAAGGCGTTCTTGTATTGAAATTCTACCTTTTCGCCTTTGTAACGAATCCTCGGAAAATAGTGGGTGTTGTCTTCATTTCGCATAAAATGAAACAGAACGGTAGCCTTTTCGGGTAGTACTTCGATTTTTTGCCAGATAGGGTTACCATCACTGCCCATGATGTAAAGTTGTTTGCCCAAGAGCAAAGGCAGCATCTCGGCTTTTACCCTTTCTACATAATCGGCAATGAGTTCTTGGGTTGTTTTTTCGCCTTTTTGAGTATCATAAACCTTTAAGTAGAAGTCAGTTACGGTACGTTTTTTTGTTCCGACAAACTTCTTATAAATGTTCTCAGATTGAAGCGAATCAATCAATTTGACGATGTGTAAATCGCTTTCATCAAGTCCGTGGGCGAACTCTTTGATGTTCTTGATTGATACATTTTGGTTCAACAAAGTGAGTTTTCCTTTTGAGTCCAATTGTACGACAAATGCCTCAAAAAGATAACCCAAATACTCATGGTTGAGTATGGAATAAATAATCTGGAATGGTTCGGAAGTATAGACTTTCATGGTTTTTCCTCATCGGGGGGTAATATACTTCTGAAATGTGGTATTGTTTCTGACAAAATCATCTTTTTCAAAAAGAATGCGTAGCAAATGACAATTACGTTTTTTCGATTTTATTTAACTTTAAATATAAAAATTAAAACTGGTAGTACCAAATTATCTTTTGGAATATTGAGGAGATGAATGAGGGGAATAACGTTTGAAGAGAGATTTTTTATTCAAAAAAGCGGGTGTTTTGTTTAGGAAGATTTAAACAATAATGGATGCTTTAACTCTATTTGAGTGGTGAGTAGAATAATCGGAATCCTTCGGTATATTTTGGGTGATTTTTGGGTTTTGTAGGGATAAATTTTATTATTCACCTCTTGAAAAAAGAAGATTTGGGTGAGCGTAGCACAAATTATGAGTTGTTGTGATGGTGTTTTT
The DNA here is from genome assembly GCA_043760595.1 of Cytophagales bacterium. Taxonomy (GTDB): domain Bacteria; phylum Bacteroidota; class Bacteroidia; order Cytophagales; family Spirosomataceae; genus Arcicella. The sequence continues at coordinate 5,616 of JAYUOX010000296.1, read as the reverse complement.
TGTCAAAAGGGGATTGGTTATTGGTGAAACAACCAATCCCTAATAACTAATGACTAATACCCTCCTCTAAATTTATAAGTATCCGAAACCTTCTTGATTGCCACAATATAGGCTGCAATTCTCATCGGAACTTTAAATTGTTGTGAAGTCAAAAATACTTTATCGAAAGCATCTTTCATTATCCTGTCTGAACGACGATTGACCCTGTCTAAGGTCCATTTGTAGCCAATTCTGTTTTGTACCCACTCAAAATACGAGACTGTTACGCCTCCTGCGTTTGCTAAAATGTCAGGCACAACCAAAATGCCTTTATCGTTAATAATACTATCAGCCGAAGCCGAGGTTGGTCCATTTGCCCCTTCCACAATCATTTTTGCCTGAATGTAGGGAGCGTTTTCGTTGTTGATAACGTCCTCTTTGGCGGCTGGCACCAGTACATCCACATTGAGGGTTAGGAGTTCTTCGTTGGTAATTTTTTCTGCCCCAGGGAAGTTTTCGAGTGTACCTTTATTCAAATCTCTAAACTTCATTGCTCCTTCAATATCGATACCATTTTCGTTATAATATGCCCCAGAGATGTCAGAAATGGCTTTTACCATCACACCACGCTCGTGTAAAAGTGCAGCAGCGTGAGAGCCGACGTTTCCAAAACCCTGTACAGCAGCCGTTGATTTATAGGGATTGATTTTTAATTTATCCATTCCTGCCAAAGCCGTAGTCATTACGCCACGACCCGTAGCCTCGGTACGCCCGAGTGAACCACCTAAAACCAAAGGCTTTCCCGTTACGACAGCGTTCACGGTCATTCCTTTTGCCTTAGAATATTCGTCCATGAGCCAAGCCATTTCACGGGGACCTGTACCCATGTCGGGGGCAGGAATATCTTTGTCTGGACCAAAAACATCCAACATCGACACCGTATAGGCACGCATCAAACGTTCCATTTCTCCTGCCGACATTTCTCGTGGATTACAGGCAATTCCGCCTTTTGCACCACCGTATGGAATATCTACCACGGCACATTTCCAAGTCATCCAAGCGGCTAAGGCACGAACTTCGTCAAGATTTACATCTGGGTCGAAGCGGATGCCGCCTTTGCCCGGACCCAAAATATTGGAATGCAAGACACGATGTCCTTCAAAAACTTTGATAGAACCATTGTCCATCGTAATCGGGAGCCCTACGGTAACCTGACGAGCGGGGACTTTGAGAATGTAATACATTTCGTCAGAAATGCCTAATAATTCAACGGCTTTGTCGAAGCGTTGCATCATTGACTCCAGAGGATTTTCTTTGTCCTTTATCGGAGCAGGTTCAATATATGTCATTTTAAAACGGAGAAAGGGAGAAGGGAGGAAGGGGAAAAGGAAAAGTTATACATATTTCTCCTTTTTCTTTCCTCTCTTTTCCTGTTTATATTGCAAAATACCACGTTTGAAACGAATAAGTCAAGCCTTTCGTTTAATAGGTGTCAATACTTGATTTGCGGGCAAAAAGTAGAAATTTGAGGTTATTTTAGATTTAACATTTTATCTTTATGGTAAATTGTACCTTTTGCCAAATAATCGTTGGTAAATTGCCCAAATTAAGGAATTATAAAATTTTAGAAAAATTTAATTAATTCTTGAAATATTGATATTTTACTTAAAATAGATTTATCTTTGTGAAATTTTTTAAGAACATATTTCTTTTTTTAAGCTATGTCAGACTAAAAAACTACCGCCAAAATCCTTATCAGTGAACCCATAAACCCTATTCGAGAAATGGAGACATTAGTAGAAAAAAAGACCAGATATTCGAGTGAAGACCTCAAAGAGTTTGAGGAATTAATCACTAACAAATTAGAAGGTGTGCGTGGCGAGTTGAACTATATCCGTGAGGCACTTCACAAGCGTAATGACCCTGGTACGGACGTTACGGGCGGAAGTTCAAAACTGATGGAAGATGGTGCGGACAGTATGGAAAAAGAGAGCATGAGTCAATTAGCAGCTCGTTTGCAGAAATTTTCTTTACAATTAGAAAATGCCCTAATTCGTATCAAAAACGGAACGTATGGTGTTTGTATTGACTCAGGAAAATTAATTCCGAAAGAACGTTTGAGAGTTGTACCACATACCCAACAGACGATTGAAGCGAAATTGTTGAAACAAAAATAGAATTATAATTCTTTGAATGAAGAACCTCAATCTTTTGATTGGGGTTTTTTTGTGGAATGTTCGTAATTTTACTGGTATTCAGTAAATTTTAAGGTTAAGCATCTCCGATGCTATTTAGTCTCTTAATTTCTTTCTACAAAGGTTACATTTCTCCGAAATGATAGAAAAAATTTCGGTTCAACTACGATTTGTCGGAATGACAAGTCCGTATAAATCATAGTAGAACCAAAATTTCATTTCGGAGAAATGTAACCTTTGTAGAAAAAGTAGAAAAGAAAATATAAAATTAGCATCGGAGATGCTTAACCTTAAATCTTGTATAAAATCAGTAGTTTTGTAAGAAATAATTATCATAAAAACCATTGCGACCAACAAAAATCCAACAAGGTGATACCGTAGGCATATTAGCTTTAGCCTGCAAAGTCGATTTTGAAATGCTCAAACCTGCCATCGAATTGATGGAAAAAGTTTGGGGATTAAAAATTATTTTGGGCGAATCCCTCACGAGCGAATATCACCAGTTTGCGGGTACGGACAAGGTACGTGCGGATGATTTTCAGCGGATGTTGGATAATCCTGAAATCAAGGTAATCTTCTCAGCCAGAGGAGGTTATGGAAGTTCTCGATTATTGGATTTGGTTGATTTTACGGAATTGCAAAAGTACCCTAAATGGGTTGTTGGGTTCTCGGATATTACGGCGGTTCATTGTCATATTCATACGTTCAACATCGAAAGTCTGCACGCTACGATGCCCAAATTGTTTTTGCAAGAAGGCGGAGAGGAGTCTTTGGAAAGTCTCAGGAAAATACTTTTTGGCGAAATTCTTAATTATAAAATAGCACCTAACCCAATGAATCGTATTGGGTTAGGAGAGGGGCAGTTGATAGGTGGAAATTTAGCACTATTGTCTCATATTATTGGTTCAAAATCGGATATTGATTACGATGAAAAAATCTTATTTTTGGAAGATATAAACGAATATCTCTACAATATTGACCGCATGATGATACAATTGAAACATAGCGGAAAGTTAAAAAACCTCGCAGGTTTGATTGTGGGCAGCTTTTCGGACTGTCAGGATAATGATGTGCCTTTTGGTAAAACTGCCAATGAGATAATCGAAGAAGCCGTTTCGGGTTATGATTTTCCAGTTTGTTACGGTTTTCCAGTGGGGCATGAAGCCGATAATTGGGCAATGCCTTGCGGGCGAGAGTTGAGGTTGTTGGTGGAGGAGTTTGGGGTTTCGTTGAGGGAGCAACTTAAATCTGTCTGAGCGTCCCTGTCTAAGCGTCCCTGTCTAAGCGTCCCTGTCTGAATTTGGATTCGTTGGATTTACGGATTGATTGATTTTTTATTCCGTAAAATCTAATCCTAAGAATCCACTAATCCCACGAATCCAAATTCAGGTAACAGTTTTCATCGACTTCTTCCAATCTATAAATCCTTTCATCGCCAAAGCAATTAAAAGTACGTACAAAATACTGGTCCCGTAGAGTCCTTTATACAAATACATTCCTACGTAGCAAACATTTGCCACAATCCATAACATCCAGTTTTCCAGATACTTACGAGCCGTCATCCATGTAGCGATTAGGCTAATTCCAGTTAGAAAAGAATCCAAATAAGGTAAACTTGCTTGTAAATATTGTTGGTGTAGATAACCCGAAATTAGGGTAAATATTCCTGATAAAATTAGACAAGTCAGGATTGAATTTGAAGGTATTTTGCTGACTGAAAGGGCTACTTTTTCATCTTTACTAAACTTCCATTGATATATTCCATAAAGGCTCAAAAGGATAAAAACACCTTGTAATTCTGCATCAGACTTAAGCCCAAATTGCCAGAATATCACGCCATAAATTCCCGAAGAAATAATTGACCAAAACCATCCCCAAATATTTTGTTGAGTATTGAGCCAAACGCAAATTAGGGAAGTTGTTATGCCGAGGACTTCGAGCGAGTTGTCTTGTAAGTAAGTCATTTTTTAGCTTTGAGACATGAGCTTTAAGCAATGAGTATTACGAAAAAATAGAGAAATTTGAGTAATCAAAACTCACAGCTCATTTCTCAGAGTTATCTTCAAAGCCTTCCTCTCCAACGCCTCAAAATGCTTGCAGAGTCCTTTCAAGGCACATTCTCCGCACTTGGGCGAGCGAGCCACGCATACGTAACGTCCATGAAGAATCAACCAGTGATGAGCAACGGGGACGGATTGTTTGGGAATATATTTGATTAATTCTTTTTCAACTGCCAACGGAGTTGTCGCTTTTTTGGGTACTAATCCAATGCGATGCGAAACCCTAAAAACGTGCGTATCAACCGCCATAGCAGGTTGGTTATAAATTACCGAGACTATCACATTGGCAGTCTTGCGACCTACGCCTGGGAGGGTTTGGAGTTCTTCGATGGTGCTGGGTACTTCTGAATTAAACTCGCTGACCAACAGTTTTGCCATACCGATTAAGTGTTTGGCTTTGTTGTTAGGATAAGAAATAGAACGGATTATGTTAAAAACCTCATCAAACTCAGCTTTTGAAAGTGATTGAGGGTCAGGGAAGCGGTCAAAAATTTTGGGCGTAACCATGTTTACTCGCTTATCGGTGCATTGGGCGGATAAGGACACCGCCACCAATAATTCGTAGGGCGTGCGATAGGCTAATTCGGTTTCTGCAATGGGGAAGTTTTCGGTAAAATACCCTATCAGTTGTTTGTATCGGTCTTTTTTGAGCATTTTCTCGATGTTAGTTATTCGTTTTTCGATGTTGGTAAATCGATGTTTGGTTTTGGATGTTTGATGTTCGTCTTTCGATTATTGTTAGTTTATTATCTGATTTCCCGACATCGAACAACGAGAATCGAATATCGAAAGTCTTAATAAAACGCATCTTCAAAATGCGTAATTTCAAATTCAGTTTCTGTCTTGAATATTATTGAAACTATATCAAAACGGATTTGTTGTAGCCAATTGGTGTGAAAAACGAAATTATCGGCGGCTTTGGTTACGAGCCTGACTTTGTTTTTATTGACGCTAATTTCAGGATTGCCAAATTTAGTATTCGTCAAAGACTTTACTTCTACAAAAACTAAGAAAATATCTTTTTTCACAATCAAATCCACCTCAGCTCGTCCGTACCGATAATTTCTAAAAACGATTTCGTAGCCTTTTTCTTCCAAAAATTTAGCGGCTAATGCTTCGGCTCTTTTGCCTGTTTCGAGGTGTTTTGCCATTATTATGTTTTGGTTTTTTATTTACAAAAGTATTGAATTTAATTTGTTCATTTACTAAAAAACTCCCCAAAATGCCACAAAATTCCAGAAGGGTCATGCAAGAAACATTCACTTCCCCAGTCATACGTTTTAATGGGAATAAGCCTTACGCCTTCATATTTTGAAGATAAGTTTAACATTAAAAGTTCTTGATAATATCGCTCGACGCTATCAACTTCCATAAAAATCATG
>JAYUOX010000295.1:0-3634 GCA_043760595.1 Cytophagales bacterium | reverse complement strand
TACCTGATTGTACGATTGGAAATTGGAAAGTATAAGTTTCGCCAGCGTTAATTGGGGGCGTAGTCAAGAAGGGAACACCATCTTGACGATTGGGGACTAATAGACCGTGCCAGTGAATGGAAGTCATGATATTGAGTTGATTATGAACTCTGACAATGGCACTATCACCTTCGGTAAAACGTAGAGTTGGTCCAGGAATTCCGCCGTTGAGGGCAATTGCCACGGCTTTTTTTCCAGAATAATTAACCTCTTTTTCAGTAACATATAAATCATATTCAACTGTTTTGCCCGTAGGTTTCACCAATTTTCGAGCGATAATTCTTGATAGAGGAAGTGTATTGCCCTTCATGGAATTATACTTAGGAGAAGTTTTTGGAAGTTTAGAGGAATTTGATTCTTTCTTTGCCCCCTGTTTCATTTCGGGCATATTCATTGGATGATTTTGAGAGAAAGCATCAAATGAAGCCAATATTAGCATTGATAAAATTACCTTTTTCATAATATGTTTTGAACTTTGATTAATGGACAGATTTCCACGAATCAAAGGTTAGTCCATTATGATCAAAAAGTGTTACATAATGTTTGGGAAGAGTTGCATATTTCACATATTTGTTGAAGGGTTATCACACAAGAAATGCTTTAATTCTTGTATGATATTTCAGAAATTAAGCGTGGTATTTTGGTTTAAAAAAAAGTGGTATTCACAAGAAAATATTGTTTCATAAACAAGAAGATAATATTGGATTATTCCATATTGGTGCAGTGATGAAAAATCGGGACTTTGTTCCGATTTTTTGTTTCTTTTTAAAATATTTAAGGCATAATTTCCCAGTAAATCTAAAATAATCTACAATATTTAAGGGAAGGCTCGTTTACTTAATGATTCGCCAACAATTCTTGCAATTACAGATAAACAGTTTGACGAATTTAGATTTAACATACGAGTGAATGCAACAAGGTATTTACAGTTTTAGATTTGTAAATCAAAAAATGTAAATTTGACAAAAATATTGATACCCATTTTGAAATTAATTGCCATGAACAGTAATCTAAAATACATCACACCAACCGTTTGGACTTTATCATTGGTAAGTATGTTAACAGATACGGCAAGCGAAATGCTGTATCCGATTATGCCCATTTATTTAAAGTCAATTGGCTTTTCAATTGTCTTGATTGGAATATTAGAAGGAGTTGCAGAGGCTACGGCTGGATTGAGTAAGGGTTATTTTGGTAAACTATCCGACAACACAGGCAAACGAGTTCCCTTTGTTCAATTAGGGTATGCTTTTAGTGCTATCTCAAAACCAATGATGGCACTTTTCGTTTATCCACTTTGGATTTTTTTTGCAAGAACCATTGACCGTTTCGGAAAAGGAATAAGAACAGGTGCAAGAGATGCCATGCTTTCAGACGAAGCAACTCCCGAAACGAAAGGTAAAATCTTTGGCTTTCATCGTTCCATGGATACGCTCGGGGCAGTATTGGGTCCATCATTTGCGTTAATTTATCTCTATTATCATCCTCAAAATTATAAAACACTCTTCTTTATTGCTTTTATTCCAGGATGTCTTTCAATTCTTACTACCTTCTTTTTAAAAGACAAAAACAAAACCAGTATAATAATTAAAAAAGCTACGCCTTTTTTTTCATTCATAGATTATTGGAAAGACAGCCCAATCCTATACCGTAAAGTTGTGTTGGGTCTTTTGGCGTTTACTTTATTCAATAGTTCAGATGTTTTTTTGTTGCTAAAAGCAAAGCAAGCAGGATTAAATGACACCATGGTGATTGGAGTTTACATATTTTACAACCTAATTTTTGCTTTATGTGCTTTCCCAATCGGTATCATGGCTGACAAAATTGGTTTAAAGAAAACCTTTGTATTTGGGCTTTCTATTTTTGCAATCGTCTATTTTGGGATTGGATTTAGTACTAATCTTTATGTTATTTTTGGATTATTTGCCCTTTACGGTATTTACGCCGCCGCCACAGACGGCATTTCCAAAGCATGGATTAGCAACATTACAGACAAAAAAGATACCGCAACTGCAATTGGTACTTTTGCGGGCTTTCAGAGTATTTGTACTATGCTTGCAAGTTCATTAGCAGGATTAATTTGGTATCAGTTTGGAGCAGTGGCAACATTTATGATTACAGCAATGGCATCGGTTTTGATAATTTTATATTTTTTGTTCTTCATTAAAATCGAAGATGAGACAACATAATCGCATCCATCATTTAGTAACCTCAAAAATTTAATTTGTACCTTTGTCTCAATGAAAAAACCTTTCAAAATATTTCTTTTCGCCCTTATCTCGTTTTGCTACGGTATGACGGTATTCGAGTTTTCGGACACCGAGGAGAAAGCTAATTTTGAAAATGAAAGCCATATTTACGTGCAACAGCACCATGATTATAGCTTTGAGCAAGTGGATATTCAAACTATTCCACATTTTGATATTACTTCTAATTACCCCATACGCTTTTGTTGTGATTCAGCCCTGATTCCATCAAAAGATTATTTAATTTATCAAAAAACCTTCACTCAGCCCCCTAAAAGGCTTTTTTTACGCCATTCTTCTTTTTTGATTTGATAATTTTCTGAATATAATTTCGGTAATACAATATGTATTTGCCTGTTTTTCTATTTCAAAAATTAGCATAAAATCAACAAATGAAAAAATTAATCATTATCCTCCTATTGTTACCTTTCTTGGCAACAGCCCAAAATACTTTCAAAGCAACCATCATTGACGAAAAAACCAAAGAACCTTTATTGGGTGTTTCCGTGATTTTGGAAGGCACTCAAAACGGCTCAACTTCTGATGAAAAAGGCTTTGTCGAACTCAAAAATGTTCCAGACGGCAAGCAAACCATTCGCTTTCAGTCAGTTGGTTATGGCAAAAAAGAGAAGAGTTTTACTTTTCCACAAACCAAATCTGCCGAAATATATTTAGAACCTTCCGTAGAAAATTTAGAAGAAGTCGTGGTAGTAGCAACCACTCGGAGTAGTCGAAATATCAAAAACATTCCAACTCGAATTGAAACCATTTCGGGCGAAGAATTGGAGGAGAAATCTTCGATGCAACCAGGGAATATCAAAATGTTATTGACCGAAAGCACAGGAATTCAAACCCAGCAAACTTCGCAGGTTTCCGCCAGTGCCAGCATACGCATACAAGGTTTGGATGGAAAATATACGCAACTTTTGCAAGACGGTTTTCCTTTGTATTCAGGTTTTGCGGGAGGTTTGAGCATTTTACAAATTCCGCCTTTGAACCTGAAAAGAGCCGAAGTTATCAAAGGTTCAACTTCAACCCTTTATGGTGGTGGTGCAATTGCAGGACTGATAAACTTGATTACAAAAGAGCCAACTGACGAGCGAGAATTGTCTTTTTTAGCCAACGTAAACCAAACCCAAGCCTTAGATTTGAGTGGTTTTTATGCGGAGAAATACAAGAAAACGGGACTAACTATTTTTGTGGCAAATAATACTCAAAAAGCCTACGACACGAATAATGACGGGTTTTCGGACATTCCAAAGTTTCAAAGATTTACAATTAATCCAAAGTTTTTCTATTACCCCAACGACAAAACCACTTTCAGTTTTGGCGTTAATGCAGGAATTGAA